>NZ_BCUY01000008.1 GCF_001591465.1 Cytobacillus firmus NBRC 15306 | reverse complement strand
GTCATTACATCTTTAAAAATAAGTCGTTGAAGAGCAGGATGCAAATGTGCTTCTGGTTCTTCAATGGCTAAAATGGTAAACCCTTTGTTATCACTAGCATAGGTATCCATAAATGTGTAAAGAGTTTTTTGATTTTCAGGTGTTAACATTCCCTTTAAGATGTAATTACCGTTGCTATTTTGCTCATAACATTGTTTTAAAATCTCGCTACCTTCTTCTTCTAACAGCTTTATAAAAGTATCTTCCTTTAAAATAGGTGGAATTGTATTATCCTCTAAAGATAATAAGATTAATGAAATATAAAGGATATTATTAAGTCCAAGGCTTGTATCGCTTACAGGTCGTTGTCCTTGTCCAATCATTATCTTTAATGTGTTCAAGATACGATTAGGGTCTAAATCAATCGTCTCTAGTGAAACACTCGAATCGACCTGCTGTCCAATAACTTTAGAAAATCTGCTATTGATACTTTCAGTAAGATGAATTAATTCATCGATAGAGAGTACCTCGTCACTTGTTTCTTTTAACCTGTCGGCTATACCTTTTAGTTCCTCTTTTCGAATATCATAGTTTTTTAGAAGATGGTTAATTGGAGACTTTCGTATGTTTTTCATTTCTGTCTCAACATCTCTTATAGCGGGGATGACTTTTAGATTTAAGTATCGGCGATGATAGTGGGTAAATGGTACGTCCTCTTTAGTCCCTTGAAAAATTCGATATTGGTATTCATAAGTACCGTCTTCTTTTTTTGTTGGATAGTAGTGATATGTTAGCCGCAGTGTTGCTGGGTCATCATTTAATGTTGCATCAGATAAAATTGCTAATAACATTCTATTATGGGCAAAGCCTTTAATATCTATTGATACTCTGACCTCGGCTCCATTTTCCATAGGTGAATCAAGCCCTTCGTAGAAATCCGTTTCATTTAAAAAACGGTCCTCATCCGATAGTTTTGGGTCGAGGATTAGTTGTATAGCCCTTAAGAAATTTGTCTTTCCAACATTATTTTCACCGATTATAACCTGTTTATGGCTCAATTCAGCGTCAATGAAATTGAAATTCCTAAAATTTTGAATTTGTACTCTAGATATATGTGGGGCATTGGGTATGTTCATTAGTCAGAATAACCTCCATATGTTTTACTTATTAACTATATAATAGATTAATAGGAAGGAAGTGACAATTGATGCAGGTTTTATAAGCTTAATAAGTTAGGATGTTTAAGTATTTTTCCTATTATTGTATTATATAGGTAGTTATTAGAATAAGAGGTGAAAAAATGGGTAAACATTTGTTATTGGACAATATCTATATTTATGAAGAGAAGCATGATAAAAAAATGGGAACTTTAGGTTCACAGTATTCTACGGAAAGAGGATTCTGGTTAATTGAAAAAAATTTGCAGCCACTTGTACAAGACCCAAGAAGACCTTTACCTTCAACCAAAAAACACGATGTTGAAAGAGGAGAGGACTTGAAGTGAAGTTAGTAGATGTGCTGGTGATTTCAGATAAATATGATTTCACCACAGATTTTGTTTGCTTAGAGCTTGAAAAGAGGAAAGCGAATTATCTGAGGATTAACCGAGATGAATTTCACACATATAAAATCCATATAGATACGAGCAATTTTGATTTTTCAGTTACGATGGGTAAATTAGAATACCTCATTTCAAATAAAGCACTTAAAAGTGTTTACTACAGGGCTCCTATTTTCTTGCGGGAGACAAATCAAGTAGAAAGTAGCGTAGAGGAACAATTATATAATGAGCAATGGATGTCATTTGTAAGGAACCTTCTGATATTCGAAGACGCTTTATGGTTAAACAATCCAGAAAAAACTTACAAAGCGGAAAATAAAATTGTGCAATTGAAATATGCTAAAAGAGTAGGGTTTAATATTCCTTATACGATTGTAACCAATGGAAATCCAGACCTGACAAATGAAAAATACGTGGTTAAATCTTTGGATACCGCCTTCTTTAAGATTAATGGAAAAGAAGGATTTGTTTATTCGAATATCTTTCAGAAAGAGAAAATACAGAACGCCAGTCTTGAATTGGCGCCAGTAACTATACAAGAGTTTGTTAATCCTAAAATTGATATTCGAGTCACAGTTGTTGGGGATGAAGTGTTTGCTACTAGTATTACAAGCCAAGGGAATGGTGTAGAGATTGACTGGAGAATAGTGAAGGATGAAGTTGACTTTACAGCAGTTTATTTACCTGATTATATTGAAGAAAAATGCATCCGATTAGTTAAAGAATTGGGTCTTAAATTCGGCGCAATTGATTTGTTAAAGACAGAAACAAATGAATTTGTATTTTTAGAGATAAACCCTACTGGGGAATGGGCATGGTTGGTACATACTACTGGTCAATTAATCCCCCAATCGATTGCTGATTTATTGGTATCCAAATCATGAAATTTCCGAAAAAAGTATTATACGCTATATTACCTTTGACAGAATGTAATTCAGCAAATAAATACGTAAAAAATCAACAAAAAGATACATGGAATAAAATACAACAAAGGGAGACGGTTCCTGATATACAGAAGTTTGCAAATATAGAAGAAGATGATGCCAAATATTTAATAAGTGGGATTCGTTCCAATATAGATTCCTTACAGGATAAAGCCAAAGTAACTGCTGTTGCAGTAACCTTGGCATTCTCTATGGTCGGTGGAATCTCAGGCTATCTATTAAATTTAAAGGAAAAACTTTATGCAAATGGCTTACTGACGGGAGCTTTAATATTTTTTGTTATTGCTAGTTGTTTTTACTTAATTACCTCTGGTTATTTCTCTTTAATAACTTTGAACTCAAGACCAAAGTATGATTTCAGCCCCGATGAATTTGCATACTTAAGTCAGCTTCAATCAGAAGATAAGAAAAAGGAAGAGAAATTATCCATGATTGGTCAACAGTACAAAATGACAACCTATCAAAACACAATTCTTAACAACTATGTTGATTGTAGTAATAATAATTTACGGAATGCTCTGATTACGTTAGGAATTTTCTTTTCCCTGATATGTATCAGCTTTGTATTGGCTGAAAATATACAAGAGGATAAACAGTCAAAAGCTGAAGTAAAGCAAATGCAAGTATTGGAAGGAGTCCAAACAGAAATTCAAACATTTAAACAAGAACTGGACGGTATAAAAAATTCAAATAATACTGAATATAAAGAACTTAGCTCATCATTAAAAGAACTTAATCTGAAGTTAGAAAAAATTTTAAAAGAAGATATTGACCAGAAAAAACCCAAACAATGAACGTTAGATATAGACACTTATAGAAATATGAATTATTTACCCTTTACAATAATGCAATCTTGAACTAAGAAGTTTTTTTCTTCATAGCAATGAGGTGTATAGAGCATGTCGACCATGTTTTCATTACTCCAGTTCGTAAAGTGATTAGACTTTGAAAAGCCATAAGCGACTTGTTGATTTATACTCATTTTTATGTGTTCACTTTCTTTCCCGAATGTTGAGTATCCGCTTAACCTCGTATTTTTGGTACAAAACATGGGCTTCGGCATCCCCATCCCAAATGGTTCTAACGCACGTAAATCATTAAACATGGTTTTCGGAAAACACTCAATAGGCAGAGTTCCAATATACCAATTGGCTGCAATGGATACTTTTTGTTTCATGGCAGCCAATTGGATAGCATATCGGAATAATTCAATTTTGTTGTCATCAGGGATGATTGATAAACCAGCAGCCATTGTATGTCCACCAAACTTCCTCAAATAATTCCCACACAAAGAAATACAATCAATGATAGAAAATCCGCTCCTTTGCAAACTTCTAGCTGAACCAGTTCCATCAGCGGCAATAACGATTGCTGGCTTTTTGAAATGATTCACAATTTTTGAAGCTAGTATTCCGATTACCCCTTTATGAAAATCTCCCTTCACAACTATAACAGGTGATAAATGAAGTCGTTCATTATGAATAATTGTGATGACCGATTTAAATTGCTCCACTGTTATCTCTTTTCTTTTTTCGTTTAAAGAGATAAGCTCTTTAATTTGTTTCTCGGTTGGTTCGGTGCTTTGAAGAATTGTTGCAGCAAGGTTAGGGTCGCCAATCCGACCGCATGCATTGAATATAGGACCCACTGAAAATCCAATTGTTGAACTGTCAATATTTTTTGTTTTTAAGGTATCCAGCAAAACTCTAAATACCCTTCGTGGAGAATGCTGCAATTTTCGTAGTCCGTTATAGCATAAAATCCGATTTTCATCTTTCAGTGGCACCATGTCAGCAATTGTACCCAACGTTGCCATATCTAATAAGGGTTCAGTCCCTCTTATCCAATCTCTATTTAACGTTTTATAAATGGCTTGTACTAATTTCAAAGCAACACCAGCACCACAAAGTTCTGTGAACGGATAGGTATTATCCTTTCGTTTTGGATTAATAAATACCAAACAATCAGGACGGTCATCTAACACTTCGTGATGGTCGGTAACAATGACATCAATACCTCGTTCTTTTGCAGTTCTTAAGGCATCGTGTGCACTTGAACCATTATCAACTGTGATTACTAAAGAGACATCTTCATGTAGCTGTTTTACAGCATTGACAGAGAGTCCGTAACCTTCTGAGCGAAGAGGGAGTTGAGTAGTTACATTTGCTCCAAGTTCTTTTAATGATAAATAAAGAATGGAAGAAGCTGTAATGCCATCGCAATCATAGTCACCAAAAATGTGAATATGCTCGCTCTGCTGGATAGCTTGTAAAATACGCGTAACAGCAGCTTTCATTTCATTCATTAGAAATGGGTCATACATGTTTGTCAGTTTTGGATAAATGAAAGAATCTAATTTCTCAAAATCTGAAAATCCTTGATTGAATAAGTGCTGAATTAATAACGGGTGTAATTGAAACTGAGCTGAAAGGTATTTTATCTGTGCATGTTTTGGGTGGTGTTGAATCGGTATCTTCGAAATCCAATGCATTAATAAAGGTCCTCCTTTATATGGTAACTATGCTTATTATTAGGGGTTATCTCTAAAATATTCATAAATGAGAATAAAATGTTTTTATTTATGAATAATAGTTAGATTTTTCCACATACTATAGTTAAATAAAACGAGAAAGGATGATGAATAAAAAGTAAAAGTTGCATATCGCTAGCCTGCTAGAAATAAAGTTCAACTAAGAAGGTGATAGCATGCAGCATTATGCCGTTTATGTTCGTGTATCAACAGACCGTGATGAACAAGTTTCATCTGTAGAAAACCAAATGGATATCTGTCGAAATTGGTTAGAGAGAAACGGGTATCAATGGGATGAGGATTGTGTTTTTAAAGATGAGGGCATAAGTGGGACCTTGTTTATTGACAGACCGGCTATTCAATTAATTCTTGAAAAAGCTAAACAAAAGAAACTTGATATGGTTATTTTTAAATCAATTTCTCGTTTAGCGCGTGATTTAAAGGATTCTCTTGAAATAAGAGAAGTTTTCTTGGCTCATAATGTCCGAATTATCTCAGTTGAAGAAGGTTATGATTCGAATAAAGCTGGGAAAAACGATATGGCTTTCGAGTTATGGTCCTTGTTCTCGGCTCAATATAGTCGGACATTATCATCAAGTATCAGTGCCGCCTTAGCTGCCAAAGTTAGACGTGGAGAACATATTGGGAAAATCCCTTACGGGTATAACCGAGTGGGACAAAAACTTGTCATAAATGAAGATGAAGCAGAGGTCGTTAGTCAAATTTATAAGTGGTACAACGATGGATGGGGATTTAAGAAAATTTCAAATGAATTAAACGAACTGGGGATTAAACCAAAAAATAAAAAAGTGTGGCAGCTCACATCAGTACAGAGGTTGATTCGTAATACCATTTATAAAGGAACCTTTATTTTAAATCAGTATACGAATGTGAAAGTGGGAGGAAAGAAAAAACAAATTCGGAATCCACCAGAGAAATGGATTGTTTTCGATAAACATCATCCTGCTATTGTTGATGTTGAAACATGGAATAATGCTAATAAAGAGCAATTCAAATCTCATAAGGTTCGCATAACACCATGGAATGAATTTCGATACCTGGCAAAGTGCTCAGAATGCGGTTCAAATATGGTAATTGTTCAGTCGTATAAGAAGAAAAAAAGCGGAGAGCGAACAGAGTGGAAATATTTGAAGTGTTCCCAATATCGTCGAGCAGGTAAGCATGGGTGTGTGAACCATACGCCTATCCAATATGAGGATTTCAGACAGTTTATTCTTAACTTATTAATGCAGAAAGGTGAGTCTGTTCTCTTTAACCTTTCGACTAGTGTTGCAAATGAACAGGCAAAGCAAGAACGAAAATTGCAACAGTCACTAAAACAAAATGAACAAAGAAAAAAGAATCTGCTTGATTTATATTTGGATGGCTTAATCGATAAGGAAGAGTTTGAAAAGAAGCGTCAAGAAGTTGAGGAGTTAATAAATAAATCAAGCAACCAGTTGTTTATCATTAAACAATCAGAAACGGTTCAAACGAATATCCAAACAATAAAAGATGCGTTTCAGGAATTACAGAATCAAAATCAGGACTTGTTTGATGTAGTTCAAACTTTAATTGAAGAAATTATTATTCATCCTGATGGGACGATTGATATTACGTACACATTCGAAGAGCCAAAGTGAGTTTGGAGGCGTTTATATGGATTTGAATATTGATATGAGTAAATTCATTGATGAAAATAAAAATGAGAATGAAAATGTCTCTTCAGTTCTTTATAAAAAAGCTGTAAATCATATGGATAAAGGTTACTATTGGGAAGCAATAGAACTTTTTGAAAAAGCAGCGAATTTAGGTTCTGTTAAAGCTCAGTCCGATTTAGCCAACCTATATCTTTATGGTATTGAGGAAATAGGTATTAAATCTTATCATCCAAATGCATTAAAATGGTTTCGAAAGTTAGCTGAACAGGGTGACGAAGAGGCTCAATTTCAGTGTGATTATCTATATTACTACGGCTTGCGCAATTCTCAAGAATCTAAAGAAACAATTGAAGAGGTTTTAGAGACTTCGGAGATTGAGGACACTAATGCTTTTAAGTTAGCGGGACAGATGAATTATTTCGGTGAAGGCGTTAGACAGGATTTGCAGCAAGGAATCGAATACTTTAGGAGGGCGGCTGACCAAGGGGATGTTGATGCACAAATAGCGGTTTGCGCATGTTTGTGTGAAACTGGAAAACTCGGTGAATCCATTAACTACTTAAATATGATTGAAACAAATCATGTATTGGAGGATGGTCATAAAAATTGGCTAGCACAAATTAAGTCTAACCTTTAAAAATAAGTGATTTTTTGTGTGAATGGTTTGCAAACACAACGCATCACAAATGCCATGCAAAAGCTTGGTGTAAAGGGGCGATCACAAGCTGTTGTAGAGCTCCTTCGAATGGGAGAGCTAGAACTTTAATTTAGACCGGCTATCCTTCTGGGAAGCCGGTTATCACATTATATAGGGAATATTTCATTATTGGATTTATTTCTGTCTTGAAATTTATACGGAAAAAGGTGAAAATATATGCACAAGGGCAGAAAACATCGTAAAAGCTTAAATGGGAGTGTTTATGAATGAAGCTGGAAGATCCTAAAACAAATGAAATAAATGATGTTGTAGCTGATATTGAAAAAGACTTAAGATACATATCCGGCATTATCAAGCAAAAGGGAAGGGAAATTCTAAGTGATTTTACCATAACCCCTCCTCAGTTTGTGGCATTGCAATGGCTGTTTGAAGAAGGCGATATGACTATCGGCGAGCTGTCAAATAAAATGTATCTTGCATGCAGCACGACAACAGATCTTGTTGACCGAATGGAGAAAAACAGCCTTGTGAAAAGAGTGAAAGATCCAAATGACCGAAGAGTAGTCCGGATTCATCTGCTTGAAGAAGGAGAGCGGATTATTGAAGAAGTTATTAAAAAACGCCAGGATTACCTAAAAGAGGTTCTTAAAAATTCTTCACATAATGAGGTTTTGTTCTTAAAAGATAACTTAATGAAATTACACCATGATATGCGCGGAGAATGAGGCGGTACCTTTGAAACAACCTATAGGAATAATTGACTCTGGAGTGGGGGGCTTAACGGTCGCGAAAGAAATCATGCGGCAGCTGCCAAATGAACATATTATATACCTCGGAGATACAGCACGATGCCCGTACGGCCCTCGGCCTGGTGAAGAGGTGAAATTCTTTACCTGGCAATTGACGGAGTACTTGCTTAAAGAAAACATTAAAATGCTAGTTATAGCCTGTAATACAGCTACTGCTGTCGCACTGGAGGAAATACGCAGGGAACTGCCGATACCGGTTATCGGTGTCATTTTCCCAGGCGCAAGAACAGCTATTAAAGTGACGAAAAATCATATAATTGGTGTCATTGGCACAGAGGGGACAGTCAAAAGCAGGGCATATGAAAATGCGCTGATTCAGATAAACAGCAGGTCTGCCGTGCACAGTCTGGCATGTCCAAAATTCGTTCCTCTTGTAGAAAGCGGGGAGTATGAAGGGTCAGTTGCCAAAAAGATAGTGGCTGAGACACTTCAGCCCTTAAAAGGAAAAGGAATGGATACACTCATTCTTGGATGTACTCATTATCCTTTATTAGAACCGATTATTAAAAATGTAATGGGTAAAGATGTAAAGGTTATCAGCTCAGGTGAGGAAACAGCAAGGGAAGCAAGTACTATTCTGCACCACCATGGCCTTCTTAAAGCTGGGGATGAGAATCCTGAATATAAATTCTGTACAACTGGCTCCACGGCCATTTTTTCTAAAATTGCTTCAAAGTGGCTTGGGTTCTCTGTAAATGATGTTGAAAAAATTTCGCTCTAATATACGCAGACACCTTCTGAACTTTTTCAGAAGGTGTTTTTATGAGAATAAAATTCTGATTGTTTCTTTTAGATTACTTTTTAAACAAGCTTTGGTATCATGAAACTGAAAGAAAAATTATACTTAATTGAGTTGGTGATCAATTTGCTGGCACAAGCCGAAAACTATTTGAAAAAATATTTTGGATATACTTCTTTCCGTCCCGGCCAACAGGAGATTATTCAGAATATCCTCTCACAAACCAATACTCTTGGCATTCTCCCAACTGGAGGCGGAAAGTCAATTTGCTTTCAAATACCCGCTCTTGTACTCCCCGGAACGGCCATTGTGATTTCTCCCTTAATTTCCCTGATGAAGGATCAAGTAGATGCTCTTAGCACTGCAGGCATCCCTGCTGCTTTTATAAACAGCACATTGTCTTCTGCTGAATACCAGCACATTGTGGCTGGAATACGCAATGGAGAATATAAGCTCGTGTATGTGGCACCGGAACGATTTGGGTCCATGGCCTTTTGGGAATTGTTAAACGATATTTCAATCAATGCAATCATCTTTGATGAAGCACATTGCATTTCTCAATGGGGGCATGACTTCCGGCCAAGTTATCGTTCCGTTGTCTCAGAGCTTAGCAATCTGTACCAGAAACCTGTGATCGCTGCTTTGACCGCAACAGCAACAAGGGATGTCGCAGAAGATATTCGCAGGCTTCTAAACATCGGTGAGGAAAATACGTTTATAACTGGCTTTGCAAGGGATAATCTATCCTTTCATGTATTGAAGGGTGTTAACAAAAGAGATTTTCTATTGCAGACCATAAATAAACATAAAAACGAAGCAGGAATTATTTATACTTCAAGCCGCAGGGAGACAGACCAGCTGTACCAGTTCCTAAAAGGCAAGAACTGCTCAGTTGCCAAATATCATGCAGGCTTAAAGGAAGAAGAACGAAAAAAAGCACAGGATGCCTTTGTATACGATGAATCAGATATTATGGTCGCAACAAATGCTTTTGGAATGGGGATTGATAAATCCAATGTCAGATATGTCATCCACTATAATCTCCCCCGGAACATTGAAGCTTATTATCAGGAAGCGGGAAGGGCAGGAAGAGATGGAGAGGATAGCATATGTTATTTGCTGTTTGCTCCCCAGGATATCCAGCTGCAGAAATTTTTGATTGAGGAGAGCAGTCTGGATCCCCGGAAAATGGAGCAGGAATACAGCAAGCTAAAGGATATGGTTAATTACTGCCACACAGAGAAATGCCTTCAATCCTATATCATTGATTATTTTGATGAGAATGCCGAACCGATCCTCTGCGGAAAATGCAGCAGCTGCCTGGATGACCGGACAAGCATCGATATTACTCAGGAAGCTTTAATGATTTTTTCGTGCATTAAGCGGATGGGAGAAAGATTTGGCGTTACTTTGACTGCCCAGGTTTTAAAAGGCTCAAGTAATAAAAGAATCCGAGAGCTTAATTTTAATCAACTTTCCACATTTGGGTTGATGAAAAACCGCAAAGAAAAAGAGATTGCTGAAATGATCAACTACCTGCTGGCTGAGGAGTATCTGATTTTAACAGATGGAAAATATCCGACAGTAAGGCTGTCTGCAAATGCAGTTCCTGTCTTGAAAGGACAGAAAAAACTAGCTATGAAAATTAGTGAGCCTGTACCTGTTCAGGAAGCAGATGAAAACATTGAACTTTTTGAGATGCTGAGGAAGCTCAGGAAAAAGATTGCAGATGAAGAAAATGTTCCTCCTTTTGTTGTATTTGCTGATACCGCATTAAAAGAAATGTGCCGATATTTTCCTGTGACTAAAGACATGATGTTAAATATAAAAGGTGTAGGACAAATGAAGTTTGATAAGTATGGGGAGGATTTTATCCAGGCAATCAAAGAATTTGCCGAAGAACATAATATTTCCCCTATGCCTTCAGCAGAGCCCGCATCAATGACAGAGGAACCACAGGATGAACGTCCTAGCTACCAGATTTCCTATGATTATTATATGGATGGGATGTCCATAAGAGAAATAGCGAAAAAACGAAACTTCTCACCCATAACGATTCAGGAGCATATTTTCCGGTCGATCAAAGAAGGCAATGAAATTGACTGGACTGATATTTTCAATGAAACGGAAGAACAGCTTGTTTTGCAGGCAGCTGAAAAAGCCGGAAGAGACAAACTTAAGCCAATTAAAGAAGAACTTCCGGATGAAATAGATTATTTTAAAATCAAAGCAGTCCTTGTAAAAGACGAACTCCAGAAACAAAATTGACCATGAAGCTCCTTTTTGGGGCTTCTTTTTCTATGAAAGATAAGAGAATTTTGAACGTCGATAACTGTCTAGCGCAAGCAGCCTACCCCCTCGAGGTGTCGGGGGTGGGCAAGGAGCTTGCGCTTTTCCTTCGGATTGTCCAAATTTGTCAAAAATCTATTCACACTTTTATCCCAAAAGACGGTCTAAATTACAGATAGGTTCGTATACATGTAGTACAAACTGTCTCAGGGGGGATTATGTATGTCTATAAATAAAAAAGCGTCAATAGTATCAGCTGTACTGGTATCATCTGTTTTATTATCTGGCTGCGGATTGTTTGGAAGCCAGGGAAAAGAAAAGGTCGATCCGCCAAAAGCAGTATCTTATACCGATGAAGGCGAAAGTGTTGCTGAAGAAACAACAGGTAAAGAGACAGCTGAAAATGAAGAGGGTGTTACGGCAAATCTTAAAACAGAGCTTTACTTGATTGATAAAAATGGGTATGTTGTTCCCCAGACAATCGATCTTCCGAAAACAAACTCAGTGGCTACTAAGGCGTTAGAGTATCTGGTGGAAAACGGACCTGTTACAGAGCTTCTTCCTAATGATTTTCGTGCAGTCCTTCCGGCTGATACAAAAGTCTCTGTAAATATTAAAGATAAAGTTGCAACCGTCGATTTTTCAAAAGAGTTTCAGGAATATGCTAAGGAAGATGAAAAGAAAATTCTCCAATCAGTTACCTGGACACTTACACAATTTGATTCTATTGATAAAGTTAAGCTGACATTAAACGGACATGAATTAAAAGAGATGCCTGTGGATGGAACCCCTGTCAGTTCCGCGTTAACGAGAGCCAATGGAATAAATCTGGATACAACAGAAGTGGTGGATATCACGAATACTAAACCGGTTACCGTTTATTATCTGGGCGGGGATGAAGAAAACTATTATTATGTGCCTGTAACGAAGCGTGTCAGCAATACTTTGGACAACAAGGTCGAAGCGGTTGTTTCCGAATTGATAAAAGGGCCAAATTATGCGTCCAATCTGGTGACAGATTTCCTTCCGGATGTAGAGCTGCTTGAAGCTCCAAAAATTGAAGAAGGAAAAGTCACATTAAACTTCAATGAAAATGTTTTCAGCAGCTTCGAAGAGAAAATGATTTCAAAGCACTTGCTGAACGCACTTGTCCTTTCCCTCACTGAACAAAAGGGCATCGAAAGCGTAGCTGTTACAGTCGATGGCAAAGCAGAGATTGTTAATGAAGATGGGGAAAAACTATCCGAGCCTGTAACACGCCCTGAAAATGTGAATACAGGAAGTTTTTAATATAGCAGATTTTGTTATACTATATAGTAACAGGAAAAAGAGGTTGGCATTTAATGCCGCCTCTTCTTTGTTGGTAAAATAGACAATATAACTGGGCAAATGCCCATGTTCAATATAAGCAAATGAAGGGGGAATCAGCTTATGCGCGCAGATGGACGTGAACCAAAGCAGCTTAGGCCAATACATATTGAAACTGATTATTTAAAGCATCCTGAGGGCTCTGTACTCATTACAGTGGGAGACACAAAGGTGATTTGTACAGCAAGCATTGACGAAAGGGTCCCTCCTTTTATGAGAGGACAGGGGAAAGGCTGGATAACAGCTGAATATTCCATGCTTCCCAGGGCAACAGAACAGAGAAATATCAGGGAATCTGCAAAAGGAAAAATCACAGGGAGAACAATGGAAATTCAGCGTCTGATCGGCCGTGCACTCCGCGCAGTAGTGGATCTTGATGCGCTTGGCGAAAGAACGGTATGGCTTGATTGCGACGTAATACAGGCTGATGGCGGGACACGGACAGCTTCCATTACAGGAGCCTTTATTGCAATGGCCCAGGCGATGGATAAGCTTTACAGCAGCAAGAAGCTTTCAAGCTATCCAATCAATGATTTCCTTGCGGCCACAAGCGTGGGAATTCTTACTGACAAGCAGGCTGCAGTGGATTTGAATTATATTGAAGACTCCTCTGCTGAAGTGGATATGAATGTTGTCATGACTGGCAGCGGGGAGTTTGTAGAGCTTCAGGGAACTGGAGAAGAAGCGACTTTTTCATATGCACAGCTTCAGGAAATGCTTGATGCTGCACAGGAAGGGATATCAGAGCTGCTTGAACTTCAGAAGTCGGCACTTGGAGAGAATATCTCAGGAAGCATTCAAAGCAAAAGAGAAAAGCTTGCGGGGAGGGCATAACATGCAGGAAGTCATAATCGCTACTAAAAATGCAGGCAAAGCGAGAGAGTTTGAGCGGATGTTCAAGCCTCTTGGATACGAAGTAAAAACGCTGCTGGATTATCCTGATTTTCAGGATGTTGAGGAGACAGGCAGCACGTTTGAAGAGAATGCCATTCTTAAAGCGGAAGCCGTTTCTAAAGCTTTAGGAAGAATGGTCATTGCAGATGATTCAGGATTGATCATTGATGCGCTTGGAGGAAAGCCGGGCATCTATTCCGCCCGCTACGCAGGCGAGGAAAAAAACGATCAGAAAAATATGGACAAAGTTCTCGATGAGCTCGAAAGCATTCCCGATCATAAACGGCAGGCGCGGTTCTATTGCGCTCTTGCCATCGCCTCTCCCGGAAAAACAACTGCAACAGTTGCAGGAACTTGTGAAGGTCATATCTTAAAAGAAAAAAGAGGGACTTATGGATTTGGCTATGATCCTATTTTCTTTGCAGAAGAAAAAAACAAAGCAATGGCTGAATTAATGCCGGAGGAAAAAAGCCAGATCAGCCATAGAGCGAATGCTCTCCAAAAGCTGGAGGAGCTGCTTCCTTCTTTCGTGGCCGGAGCTGAAAACTCATGAAAGTTCTGATTGTCAGTGATAGCCATGGGTTAACCTCTGAACTCAGCAAAATACGTGAAAGACATCCAGGTATGGATATAATGATTCACTGCGGAGATTCGGAGCTTCAGGCTGATCATGAATCATTAGAAGGCTATGCTGCTGTAAGAGGAAATTGCGACTTTGATGCAGCATTCCCGGAGGATAGAATAGAAGAAGCTGGAGGACTCCGCTTTTTTGTCACACACGGCCACAGATATTCCGTTAAGTCTACCTTAATGAACCTTTCATACAAGGCACGTGAAATGAAAGCAGATATCGTATGTTTTGGCCATTCACATGGTCTGGGAGCTGAAATGTCTGAGGGGATATTATTTATTAACCCTGGAAGCATACGGCAGCCTAGAGGAAGAAAGGAAAAAACATATGTCATTCTGGAAGCCAGGGGAAAAGATGTTACACTGGATGTGTATGACTTATCTAATGGGATAATTCCTGAACTGACACAAAGTTTTTCACTGGTAAAAAGCGATTAATTTGCATATAATAACTGAGGGAAGCCAGTCTTCCCTCAATTAAAAAAATATTTTACAAAGTGTTGACTTCTTAACATTTGTTTAATATAATAAATCTTGTCGTTGAGTTAATATATCTCAATCAGGTAAATAATTTCAAAATGTCCCAGTAGCTCAGCTGGATAGAGCAACGGCCTTCTAAGCCGTCGGTCGGGAGTTCGAATCTCTCCTGGGACGCCATTTACACATCTGGAAACACTACATATCTTACCGAATTTTTACTCACCTTTTTGGTGGGTTTTTTTGTTTTTAAATCAAGTCTGAATGACAGGAACCGGCCAGTGTGTTTTTAAATTGCCCCTATAACCCTCATCAGCTGTGTTATCTCCCTTTTTAAAAAAATAAAAAAATTTTTTGTCCCATGGAATGTGAATATATCAATAATGTAAGCGGATACACAATAACGGATTAATCTAAATTATCAAATAATTCATAAAAAGGGTGTTGACGGCTGATAAAAATGGGCGTAAGATAGTCCTCAATATAAGAAATTTACACCATCAAGTTAAGTGGAACAATAAACGTCATCCAAGTGAAATCTATCTCGCTATATGAATTTTTGTTTTTTTTTTAATCTATTAATTCAATGGTTTAAAGTGTGATTGTGTTGAGGTTAAAGCTCAGAATAGGAAAAGCGTAGAAGAGGATAAGTAGTTTTATGACAGGCATTCACAGAGAGCCGGATCTGCTGAAACCCGGTAATGCCCTCTTAAAATGAACTCACCTCTGAGCGCAGTCCTGAAAGATGATCGACTAGGGGCTGCCGGGTGTCCTTCACCCGTTATCAAAACGAACAGCACGTCGCTGTTTATGAGTGCACGCATCATAAGCGTGAATCAGGGTGGTACCGTGGAACAGGTGATCAAAGCCTTTTCATCCCTTATACCTACAATCGTTAGGTTTCTTTAGGGGTGGAAGGGCTTTTTATATTGGAGTTTAAAAACATGAGGAGGTTATCAACAAATGCTGCAGGAAGCTGCCTTAACAGAAACAAAAACGGAGACACATCCTGTCACCGGCGCTGATCTGTTATTAAAAGCCTTGGAGAAAGAAAATGTTGAAGTGATTTTTGGTTATCCTGGAGGAGCTGTTCTTCCACTGTACGACAAGCTGTATCATTCAAAGATTCTTCATGTGCTGCCGCGTCATGAACAGGGAGGAATTCATGCTGCTGAAGGGTATGCCCGGATATCTGGAAAGCCCGGTGTCGTAATTGCCACTTCAGGACCAGGAGCCACTAATATTGTTACCGGTCTTGCAGATGCAATGATGGATTCACTTCCGCTGATTGTTTTTACAGGTCAAGTGGCAACGGGAGTCATTGGATCAGACGCCTTTCAGGAGGCAGATATCCTGGGGATAACCACTCCAATTACAAAATACAATTACCAGGTCCGCAGCATTGAAGATATCCCGAGAATTGTTAAAGAAGCTTTTTATATAGCTTCAACCGGCAGGCCTGGACCAGTGCTGATCGATATCCCTAAAGACATCGCTGCGGGAATTGCAGATCAGCCTGAGGAAGAAAAGGAAGTGAATCTGCCGGGATATCAGCCGACATTAAAACCAAATTACCTGCAAATAAGGAAATTAACTGAAGCAGTCAGCAGATCGAAAAAGCCTGTCATCCTGGCTGGTGCCGGCGTGCTTCATGGAAGAGCATCCATAGAGTTAAAAGATTACGCAGAGCAGCAGCAAATACCTGTTATCCATACGCTTCTCGGCCTCGGCGGGTTTCCTGCAAGCCATCCATTATTTATCGGTATGGCGGGGATGCACGGCTGTTATGCAGCCAATATGGGACTCACCGAATGTGACTTGCTGATAAATATTGGAGCCCGTTTTGATGACAGATTAACGGGGAATTTACAGCATTTTGCACCACATGCAACAGTCGCCCATATTGATATTGACCCTGCTGAAATCGGTAAAAATGTTCCAACGTCCATCCCGATTGTCGCAGATGCAAAAGAAGCTCTTGAGCAGCTGATTCTGCAGGATGGAAAACCGCCGGCCCATAAAGAATGGATGGAAACCATCCTGAGGTGGCAGGAGGAATATCCATATTTCTATGATAAAGAATCTGGACGGCTGAAGCCCCAGAAAGTCATGGAAATGCTTCATTCAAAAACAGAAGGGAATGCCATCGTCGTAACAGATGTAGGACAGCATCAAATGTGGGCAGCTCAATACTACCGATTTAATAAAGCAGACAGATGGGTGACTTCAGGAGGGCTTGGAACAATGGGATTTGGTTTCCCGGCAAGCATCGGAGCTCAGCTGGCTGACCCGGAAGCATGCGTACTCGCTATTTGCGGTGATGGAGGATTCCAAATGTCAACACAGGAGCTTGCTATTATACAGGAACTGAATCTGCCGGTAAAAATTATAATTTTTAATAATATGGCCCTAGGCATGGTCCGGCAATGGCAGGAGATCTTTTATGAATCCCGTTTCTCTCACAGCAAAATCCCGGTACAGCCTTCTTTCGTAAAATTGGCAGAAGCCTACGGGATAAAAGGATATGTCATTCAATCTGAAGCAGAGGCTGAAGAGGTATTGGATGATGTGCTTCATAACCGCGAACCAGTGCTTATCGATTTCAGGGTGGATCCGGATGAAAATGTGTATCCGATGATTGCACCAGGAAAAGGACTTCATGAAATGGCAGGTGTAAAACCATGAAACGAATCATATGCCTGACTGTGATGAATCGGCCGGGTGTTCTAAACAGAATTACTAATCTATTTTCCAAAAGAAACTTTAATATTGAAAGCATTTCAGTCGGCCTGTCCGAACATGAAGGGATGTCGCGAATAACTTGTGTGGTCCATGTTGAGGACTCCGGTGCCAGCGAACAAATTACGAAACAGCTGAACAAGCAAATCGATGTGATAAAAGTAACGGATATCACGGATCAGTCGATTGTCGCAAGAGAGCTTGCCCTTATTAAAGTTCAGGCAGTCCCATATACAAGAAATGAAATTTACTCATTGATTGAACCTTTCAGAGCTTCTGTTATAGATGTCAGCAAGGATAGCATGACCGTTCAGATTACAGGTGAATCTGATAAAGTAGAAGCTTTCATTGATCTCATTAAACCTTATGGCATCAAAGAGCTGGCCCGGACGGGAACAACGGCATTCCCTAGAGGAACACAGCGTCCTTCCCAGCAGTCCAAATCATATTCTATTGTTTAGCATATATCGCTGAAAATAAAAATTTAAATCGGAGAGGGAGATATAACATGGCAAAGATGTACTATAACGGAGATGCAAATGCAGCATATTTAAACGGAAAGAAGGTAGCGGTAATCGGATATGGTTCACAGGGACATGCGCACGCGTTAAACATGAGGGACAGCGGAGTTGAGGTTGTAATCGGCCTTAGAAAAGGGAAGTCTTGGGTAAAGGCAGAAGAAGACGGCTTCCAGGTATATTCTGTAGCTGAGGCAGCTGCACAGTCTGATGTAGTGATGATCCTATTGCCGGATGAACTCCAGCCAAAAGTATACAAGGAAGAAATCGAACCGAATCTATCAAGTCAGGCATTAATGTTTGCCCATGGATTTAATATTCATTTTAATCAGATCGTGCCTCCAAAAGAGTGTGATGTACTGCTTGTAGCACCAAAAGGACCAGGCCATTTAGTCAGAAGAACATATGAACAGGATGCAGGTGTCCCAGCCCTGTTTGCAGTTCATCAGGACGTTACAGGGGAAGCAAAGGAGCTGGCCCTTGCTTACGCTAAAGCTATTGGATCTCTTCGCGCAGGTGCCCTGGAAACGACTTTTAAAGAAGAAACCGAGACAGATTTGTTTGGCGAACAGGCAGTGCTGTGCGGAGGGCTGACGTCATTGGTGAAAGCAGGATTTGAGACTTTGACAGAAGCAGGTTATCAGCCGGAATTGGCATACTTTGAATGCTTGCATGAACTAAAACTCATTGTTGATCTTATGTATGAGGGCGGTCTTGAAGGAATGCGCTATTCCATCTCAGATACTGCACAATGGGGTGACTTTGTCAGCGGTCCGCGCGTGGTAGATGCAAGGGTGAAAGAAGAAATGAAGGCAGTTTTGAAAGATATTCAGGAAGGTAATTTTGCTAAAGGCTGGATTTTGGAGAACCAGGCTAATAGACCGGTATTTAATGCCGTGAATCAGAGAGAGAATGAGCATCCAATTGAACAGGTAGGAAGAGAGCTTCGCAAAATGATGCCGTTTGTCAATAGCAGCAAGAAGAAAGAAGTGGTCGTAAGTGCGAACAATTAAGATATTTGACACAACCTTAAGAGATGGCGAACAATCAGCCGGTGTAAACCTTAACTTTTCCGAAAAGTTAGAAATTGCCAGGCAGCTGGAGCGCTTGAATGTTGATATTATTGAAGCTGGTTTTCCTGCAGCGTCAAAAGGTGATTTTGCTTCTGTACAGAAAATTGCCCAGACTATTAAAAATTGCTCGGTCACAGGCCTGGCAAGAGCAGTTATCTCTGATATAGATGCCGCATGGGGAGCATTGAAGGACGGGGCTGAGCCCAGGATACATACATTCCTGGCAACTTCTCCGATTCACAGACAATATAAGTTAAAGAAAACGAAAGAAGAAGTGGTTGAAACAGCAGTGGAAACAGTTAAGTATGCTGCTTCAAAGTTCCCGATCGTCCAATGGTCTGCGGAGGATGCTACCAGGACGGAATTGCCTTTTCTTGCTGAAATAATCGAAAAGGTCATCCAGGCCGGTGCGAGGATCATTAATATACCGGATACTGTTGGATACACAACACCGCAGGAGTACGGTGAAATTTTTCAATATTTAAGAAATCATGTTCCTTCTATTGAAAAAGTATCCTTATCAGCTCATTGCCATGATGACTTGGGAATGGCCATAGCGAATTCGCTGTCAGCTATAGAAAATGGAGCCACACAGATTGAGGGCACGATTAATGGAATTGGTGAAAGAGCCGGGAATGCGGCACTTGAGGAGCTGGCAGTAGCCCTATATATCCGGAATAATCATTATCAGGCTTCAACCCGTCTGAATCTTCAGGAAATCAGCAGAACGAGCAGTCTGATCAGCAAGCTGACAGGCATGGTGGTGCCAGCCAACAAAGCAATTGTCGGCAGGAATGCTTTTGCGCATGAATCAGGGATACACCAGGACGGGGTACTGAAAGAAAAAACAACGTATGAAATCATTTCCCCTGATCTAGTCGGATTCCAATCCAATTCCATGGTGCTGGGAAAACATTCCGGGCGCCACGCCTTTAAGAACCGGCTTATGGAACTGGGGCTTGAAGTAGCAGATGAAGAAGCGAACAGGCTGTTCACAGTTTTTAAAGATTTGGCAGACCGTAAGAAAGAGATGACAGACGATGACCTTGCAGCAATCGTACTTGAAGAGAAGCTCTCCAGGGAGCAGCGATTCTATGATTTAATCGGGATCCAAATTCAATATGGAACGAATTCTGTTCCGACAGCAACTGTTACTCTGTCAGGATCAAACAACGAAGTGATCCAGGAAGCGGGTACTGGAGCAGGAAGCATCGAAGCGCTGTATAACACATTGGAAAAATGCCTGAATGGAACAGCTAATCTGCTTGATTACCGCATACAATCCGTAGGAGCAGGAAGAGATGCTTTAGCACAGGTTTATGTGAAGCTGAATTATGATGGAATGGAAAGCAGCGGCCGCGGATTGGCCCAGGATGTGCTCGAAGCTTCCTCAAAAGCTTACTTGAATGCTGTTAATAGAGTGATATATATGAAAGAAAAAGCACAGGCGCAAGCGGTAGAGGCGAATTAACAGAAGCTCCCGTTCCTCATCGCGGGTTGGCTTTAGTGCCCCGTGCTGAAATCAATATAACCAAAACAATAATCTATAAGAATAAACAAAAAACAGACGGAGGGATTAAAAATGAAAAAACGTATCGCAGTACTTCCAGGAGATGGGATCGGCAAAGAAGTGGTGAAGGGAGCAATTGAAGTCCTGCAGGCTGTTGGAGAACGTTTCGGACATCAATTCCAATTTTCATATGGCAAAATTGGCGGTTCTGCTATTGATGAAGCCGGGACCCCGCTGCCTGATGAAACGCTGGAGCTTTGCAAAGAAAGCGATGCGGTCATGCTGGGAGCGGTTGGAGGGCCTAAATGGGACCGGCAGCCTCCCCACCTTCGTCCTGAAAAGGGTCTCTTACGGATCCGCAAAGAATTAAATCTATATGCCAATTTGCGGCCAACTCAATATTATTCAAGCCTTTCCGATACTTCCCCATTAAAAAATGAGGTAATTGAAGGCGTGGATATGCTGATGGTCAGAGAATTAACCGGCGGACTTTATTTTGGAAAGCCAAGCGAAAGGACACAGCAAAACGGAAAAGATGCTGTCGTAGATACCTTGTTTTATCAAAAAGAAGAAATGCGCCGTGTCATTAAGCTGGCGTTTGAACTTGCTGCAAAGCGGCGTGCTAAAGTGACTTCTGTTGATAAGGCCAATGTCCTGGAATCCAGCCGAATGTGGAGAGAAGTTGCAGAGGAAATCGCAAAGCAATATCCGGATATCGTGCTTGAACATATGCTTGTTGACAATGCAGCGATGCAAATGATTAAAAATCCGAAACAATTCGATGTTGTAGTAACTGAAAATATGTTTGGCGATATTCTGAGCGATGAAGCTTCTGTATTGACTGGTTCTTTAGGGATGCTTCCTTCGGCAAGTATTTCCGAAAACGGGCCATATTTATACGAACCAATTCATGGTTCTGCACCGGATATTCAAGGGAAGAATGCAGCTAATCCTATTGCCATGATTTTATCAGCAGCCATGATGCTTCGTTTATCTTTCGGAATGGAAGAGGAAGCTGAAGCGGTTGAGAATGCTGTTAATCAAGTTCTTGAAGCTGGCTATCGAACAAGAGATATTGTTTCATTTGGAAAAAAGGTGGTTACTACTTCTGAAATGATTGAAGAGGTGAAGGCTACCCTTTTGGATAACGAAGCTATTCTTAATATCATGGGGGCTTATGCATAAAAGCTGAAATGATGGCTGGACACAGTTTCAGCTGATTTTAAACTTGAGACACGGCCTTCATCGGCCGTGTTTCTTTTAAAAAGGAGTGGGGCAGAATGGGAAAATCAATAATAGATAAGATTTGGGAAAAGCATGTAGTCCACAGGGAAGAGGGAAAGCCGGATTTGATGTACATAGACCTCCACTTGGTGCATGAAGTTACATCCCCTCAGGCTTTTTCCGGTTTAAGAATGAAAAACAGGAAAGTGAGAAGGCCTGATAAAACGTTTGCTACAGTTGACCACAATATTCCTACTGATAACCGAAAAGTCATCAATGATCCTGTTGCATTAAACCAAATGACCACTTTGGAAAAAAACTGTCTGGAATTCGGCATCCCTCTTGCCGGGCTGGATAGTCCTGAACAAGGGATTGTCCATGTCATCGGGCCGGAACTGGGGCTAACACAGCCAGGCATGACGATTGTTTGCGGGGACAGCCATACATCCACACATGGAGCATTTGGATCAATAGCCTTTGGCATCGGCACAAGTGAAGTTGAGCATGTCCTGGCTACCCAGACTTTATGGCAGAGCAAGCCTAAAACATTAAAACTGGAGATAAACGGAGAGCTGAAAAAAGGTGTTACTGCAAAAGATGTCATCCTTTATATTATCGCCAAAAATGGAATTGGCTTTGGTACAGGCCATATTATTGAATATTGCGGGGAGACGATTGCAAAAATGTCAATGGAAGAAAGAATGACGATTTGCAATATGTCCATTGAAGGAGGCGCAAAAGCGGGGCTTGTCAGTCCTGATGAAACAACGTTTGCGTATCTGCAAGGACGGAAGTATGCACCAAAAGGAGCAGGATTTGCGGATGTAGTCGAGAATTGGAAATATCTGGTATCTGATTCTGATGCACAATACGATAAAACCATTCAGATTGATGCCGCTGATATTGCGCCAATGGTCAGCTGGGGCACGAATCCATCCATGACTTCCAAGGTGAATGAACAAATTCCAAAACTTGAGGAATGCAAAAACGAGCTTGAACAAAAATCACTATCAAGAGCATTAGAATATATGGGATTGCAGGAAGGCCAAAAGATTGAAGACATTCAAATTCAGCATGTTTTTATCGGGTCCTGCACAAATTCCCGGCTGGAAGACCTAAAACAGGCAGCTGAAATCATTAGAGGGAAGAAGGTTCATCCTCATGTCCGTGCACTTGTTGTTCCAGGTTCACAGCAGGTCAAGAAGCAGGCAGAGGCAGATGGACTGGACCTTATCTTTAAGCAGGCAGGGTTTGAATGGAGGGAATCAGGCTGCAGCATGTGTTTGAGCATGAATAATGATATTGTGCCAAACGGCGAGCATTGTGCGTCGACATCAAACCGTAATTTTGAAGGACGCCAGGGATCAGGGGCCAGAACACACCTTGTCAGCCCTTTAATGGCGGCAGCCGCCGCTATATACGGACACTTTGTGGACGTAGGTGCTTTACTAAGTGCAGAGACTGTCCATTAAGAAGGAGGAGAATTAAATGAGCGGATTTAAAACACTTCAGGGAAAAGCAGCTGCAATGGATAGAGCCAATGTGGATACCGATCAGATTATTCCCAAGCAATTTCTAAAAAGAATTGAGAAAACGGGGTTTGGACAATATCTGTTTTATGACTGGAGATTTACGAAAGAAGGACTGCCTAACCCGGAGTTTGAGCTGAATAAGGCGGAAAATCAGGGTGCTTCCATCCTCATTGCAAATGAAAACTTCGGCTGCGGATCTTCCAGGGAGCATGCGCCATGGGCTTTAGGGGATTATGGCTTCAAAGTAATTATTGCACCTTCGTTTGCGGATATTTTTCATCAGAATTGCTTAAAAAATGGACTTTTGCCAATCACTCTGCCGGCAGAAACAGTCGAATATTTGCTCCAGCGTGCCAAAAAACAGCCGTATGATTTGAAAGTTGACTTACAGAATGGAATAATTGAAGATGAATATAATTTTTCAGCGACATTCACAATTAATGAATACTGGAAAAAAATGCTGATTAACGGCTGGGATGAAATAGAGATTACTCTTCAATTGGAAAGCAGCATTTCAAGTTTTGAAGAAAAACGGTTTGCGGTACAGTAGGGACCTATGAAAGATTCATGGCATGAAACCATGAATCTTTTTGTTTTTGTGCTATTTCATGCTACACTAACTTCAAAAATACTAGTTGAGGCGGTTTTAGCATGGGAAAGCGGGAACAGAGAAAACAAAACAATAAAATCATTCTATTTCCCGGCCTTGAGAAACGGCTACTCGAAAAGGGGCTTGAGTCCTTTCAGCAGAAAAGGTATAAGGAATCGATCCGGTTCTTTGAAGAAGCATTGGAGATGGAGCCTGATAATACGGATGTCCATATTGGGCTCGTTCTGGCATATTATGAAGCAGGAGTCTTGGAAAAGGCAAAAGAACTGGCTAATAAAATGCTCCAGACAGGCATAGGGGATTACATACAGGTAATGGATCTTTATTTAATGATCCTTGTACAGCTGCATCAATACAGTGAGATTGCAGCAACGATTGAGGTTTTGCTTGAAGAAAGGGAAATCCCGAAGGAGAAATTTGAGCATTTTAGCAGAATGCTTGAGTTCAGCAGAAAGATGGCTGCTTCACCTTCTGAAACCGAGATCGAAGCACCCGATCTGGAGGAATTTAATAGCAGGAAGCTCAATCTGTTTTCCTGCCAGGATGAGCATGAACAAATGCAGATTGCTGCACAGCTGGCAGAACATAACATCAGGCCTTATGTTGAAGATATTAAAGCCTATTTGGAAGCGCAGGATGGAAATCCTTTTTTTAAAACGATGCTGTTAAATGTGCTTTCTGAGCATGGGTATGAAAAATATGTAACGATTCGGAAGTTTGATAAAGTCATTCGGGTAAATCCTGCTGAACTGCCCCCGGTTCATCAGCAGCCGATGCTGTTAAAAATAGTCAATAAACTGGAGATTCAGCTCGAGCAGGAAGACCCGGTACTATTCGAAAATACAAAGAGCATTGCAGAAAGGCACTTCTTCCTGCTTTATCCGCTTGAAGCCCCGCCGGAAAATGCTGCGTCCTGGGCAGCGGCATACCATATGCTCTCATATGAATATCACGGCTTAAACAGTTCGCTGAGCAATCTTGGTGATATTTATGTTGCTCCTGAAGAGGAAATAGCAGAGGTTCTTGCCTTTATAAGAAAGATAGAAGAAATTTCTTATCCCAATATTTAACCTTCAATGTTGAAAGACAGGGAGTGTATGTTATAATATAATGGTTGTATTATGTGTATATATACATTTTTATTAAATGGATATGCCTTGAAAAAACAAGAGATATTCATAACATTCTGTCATGAATGAAATGATAATAGATTTTTGGAGGGAAATGATTGTATGTCTGCTAAATTTGAAAAGTTAGAAGGGAACCGCGGGGTTCTTACAATTGAAGTAGATGCAGAGAAAGTAACCGAAGGTTTAGACGCTGCATTCAAAAAAGTAGTTAAGCAAGTAAATGTACCTGGGTTCCGTAAAGGAAAAATGCCTCGCGGAATGTTTGAAAAGCGTTTCGGAGTTGAATCTTTATACCAGGATGCAGTGGATTATCTTCTTCCAGAAGCTTATGCTAATGCAATTGATGAAACTGGCATTGAGCCTGTGGATCGCCCTGAAATTGATGTGGAGCAAATCGAAAAAGGAAAAAGCCTTATTTTCAAAGCTACAGTAACTGTTAAGCCTGAAGTAAAGCTTGGCGAATACAAAGGCCTTGAAGTAAAGCCTCTTGAAACAAATGTAACGGATGAAGATGTGAACAGCGAGCTGACTTCACTTCAGGAAAGACAAGCTGAACTTGCAGTTAAAGAAGAAGGAAAAGCTGAAAATGGCGATACAGTTGTTATGGACTTTGAAGGATTCGTTGATGGGGAAGCTTTCGAAGGCGGAAAAGCTGAGAACTACTCTTTAGAACTTGGTTCAGGACAATTCATCCCTGGATTTGAAGAGCAGCTGATTGGTACTGCTGCTGGAGAATCTAAGGATGTTGAAGTTTCTTTTCCAGAGGAATACCATGCAGCTGAGCTAGCTGGTAAGCCTGCAACATTCAAAGTAACTGTTCATGAAATCAAAACAAAACAGCTTCCTGAGCTGGATGATGAGTTTGCTAAGGATGCTGACGAAGAAGTGGAAACTTTGGATGCATTAAAAGAAAAAATCAAAACTCGCTTAGAAGAAAGCAAGAAGCATGAAGCTGAGCACCATGTCCGCGACACTGTTGTCGAAGCAGCAGCGGCTAATGCAGAAATGGAAATCCCGGCTGCAATGGTTGACACTGAAGTTAACCGCATGATGCAGGAGTTCGAACAGCGTCTTCAAATGCAAGGCATGAACCTTGAACTATACTTCCAGTTCTCCGGACAGGATGAAGCTGCACTGCGCGAGCAAATGAAAGAGGAAGCTGAAAAGCGCGTACGCGTTAACCTGACTCTTGAAGCAATCGCAAAAGCTGAAAACATCGAAGTAAGCGATGAAGAAGTTACAGAAGAACTTAACAAAATGGCAGAAATGTACAACATGTCTGCTGACCAGATCACACAAGCTCTTGGAAGCCTTGAAGGCCTAAAAACAGATCTTCAAATTAAAAAAGCAGTAGATTTCCTTGTGGAAAATAGCAAGACTGTTGCATAATAGAAGTAGTAGTAAACAAGGCGCGAGTTTATCGTGCCTTGTTTTATACCATTAAGACCATACATAATGAAAATCTCCCTTGTATCTTTTGCCTGGTGAAAAGTTTTACGGCATATTGCACATGGACAGGAATAAAAATACATATAAATAGATAATTTAATTATCGGTCCAGGAGGCCGACTTAATTTAGCCATTTTTGGTTAAGCTTATGAAAGTACATATAATATTCAGCCTGTATTTCTTTGCGGAATTCCATCACATGCATGCATGCATACATAATTGAAATGTTTTAAGAGTTATCATTTCCTGTCCACTGTAAAAATGTGTTACAATGCAATACATAACTGCTGAAGGTTTTGATTTGTACGAAAGTGTGAATGATTAAAGAGGCCTGTGCGCAAGGTCAATGACACAGTGTCCGCATTAATTCCCAACCTTTCTATGGCTGAATAAAGAACTATTTGCATGTGATTTCGCAAGCTTTATATATCGTTTTGAAGTTTTTTCAAGGGGTGAAGGATTTGTTTAAATTTAATGACGAAAAAGGGCAATTGAAGTGTTCTTTCTGTGGCAAGACACAGGATCAGGTCCGCAAACTTGTTGCTGGGCCTGGAGTATATATATGTGATGAATGCATTGAGCTTTGCACTGAAATTGTGGAAGAAGAACTGGGAACAGAAGAAGAAGTGGAGTTCAAAGATGTGCCAAAGCCCGCTGAAATCCGCGATATTCTGGATGAATATGTAATTGGCCAGGAGCAGGCGAAGAAATCGCTGTCTGTTGCTGTATATAATCACTATAAGCGAATCAATTCCAACAGCAAGATTGATGAAGTTGAACTATCAAAAAGTAATATTGCCATGATCGGTCCGACTGGAAGCGGTAAAACCTTGCTGGCTCAGACATTGGCCCGTATTCTTAATGTTCCATTTGCAATTGCAGATGCAACATCATTGACTGAAGCCGGATATGTCGGGGAAGATGTTGAAAATATCCTCCTAAAGCTTATTCAGGCAGCAGATTATGATGTGGAAAAGGCAGAAAAAGGAATCATTTATATTGATGAGATTGATAAGGTTGCACGTAAGTCGGAAAATCCGTCCATCACCCGTGATGTATCAGGTGAAGGGGTGCAGCAGGCGCTGTTGAAAATTCTTGAAGGAACAGTTGCAAGCGTACCGCCACAAGGCGGCCGCAAGCATCCTCATCAGGAATTTATCCAGATTGACACGACAAATATCCTGTTTATCTGCGGCGGTGCCTTCGATGGCATTGAGCAAATTATTAAACGCCGTTTAGGCCAAAAGGTAATTGGCTTTGGTTCTGACCAGAATCAAAAAGAAATCGAGCCAAAGGATCTTCTTGCAAAAGTGCTTCCTGAAGACCTGCTGAAATTCGGATTAATTCCTGAATTTATTGGACGTCTTCCAGTTATTGCAAGCCTTTCCCAGCTTGATGAAGCGGCATTGATTGAGATTTTAACTAAACCTAAAAATGCACTTGTCAAACAATACCAGAAAATGCTTGAACTCGATGATGTTGAGCTTGAGTTCGAAGAAGACGCACTTGAGGAAATTGCTAAAAAAGCAATTGAAAGAAAAACAGGTGCCCGCGGACTGCGCTCCATTATTGAAGGAATTATGCTGGATGTAATGTTTGATCTTCCTTCGCGCGAAGATATTAAAAAATGCATTATTACGAAAGAAACGGTTATTGATAACGGTTCTCCTAAGCTTGTTTTGGAGGACGGTACAGTCGTAGAAGAAGAGCGCAAGACTTCAGCGTAATTGAAAAATGGCCAGTCCCTGCGGGGCATGGCCATTTTTTTGCGCCTTTCTGACCCTTTTTCTTACCTTACTTTAAAATGAATTCTTTGTTTATTCCAACTCAGTCAGGGAGATACTAGCATTATTAACGAGAACAAATAATGCAGGAGGGAACACAATGAGTTGGACGGGGATCGCTTTATTTATCCAATTGTTTTTTGGAATCGTCATTGGGCTTTACTTTTGGAATTTACTTAGGAGCCAGCGGACACAGAAAGTTTCTATCGACCGTGAATCAAGGAAGGAAATGGATGTTTTAAAAAAGATGCGTTCCATTTCATTGACTGAACCTTTATCAGAAAAAGTTCGTCCATCCAGCTTTGCTGACATTGTGGGGCAGGAAGATGGAATTAAGTCTCTGAAAGCAGCATTGTGCGGACCCAATCCTCAGCATGTAATTATTTATGGTCCACCGGGTGTGGGGAAAACGGCTGCTGCCAGATTGGTTCTGGAAGAAGCCAAGAAAAATGCAAAATCACCCTTTAAGGCAGCTTCTATTTTTATCGAACTGGATGCCACTACTGCGAGATTTGATGAGCGGGGTATTGCTGATCCTCTAATAGGTTCTGTTCATGATCCTATCTATCAGGGAGCAGGGGCAATGGGACAGGCGGGAATTCCTCAGCCTAAACAGGGTGCTGTTACAAATGCACATGGAGGCGTGCTTTTTATTGATGAAATCGGTGAGCTTCATCCCATTCAGATGAACAAGCTTCTGAAAGTGCTTGAAGACCGGAAAGTATTTCTGGAAAGCGCCTATTATAATGAAGAAAATACTCAAATACCAACCCATATTCATGATATTTTTAAAAATGGCCTGCCGGCGGACTTCCGCCTCATCGGAGCAACTACGAGAACTCCTAATGAAATTCCGCCTGCCATTCGTTCCAGATGTATGGAGGTGTTTTTCAGGGAGTTAGCTGAAGAGGAGATAATAGCGGTAGCTGGAAAGGCTGCGGAAAAGGTCAATCTCGCTGTTAGTGAAAAAGGGCTTGGCATTCTTGCTAATTATGCAAGGAACGGACGTGAAGCGGTAAATATGATTCAAATCTCTGCGGGTTTAGCAATTACTGAGGACCGTGATTACATAAAAGATGAAGATATTGAGTGGGTTGTCCAATCGAGTCAGCTTTCACCGAGAATGGAGAGGAAAATCAATTCCCACTCTGCTGTTGGACTTGTCAACGGGCTGGCGGTATATGGGCCGAACACAGGTGCTCTGCTTGATATTGAAGTTACTGTGATTCCTGCAAAAGAGAAGGGCAGCATTAATATTACAGGCATAGTGGAAGAAGAAAGCATTGGCGGCCAAGGAAAGTCAATCCGGAGAAAAAGTATGGCCAAGGGTTCAATTGAAAATGTTATCACCGTTCTGAGATCGATGGGCGTCCCGGCTGACGAATATGATATTCATGTCAACTTCCCTGGCGGAGTTCCAATTGACGGTCCTTCTGCCGGCATCGCCATGGCGACAGGGATTTATTCTGCCATTTATAAACGGCCAGTTGACAATACTGTAGCCATGACCGGAGAAATCAGCATTCATGGGTATGTCAAGCCAATTGGAGGCGTATATCCAAAGGTGAAGGCCGCCAAAAAAGCCGGAGCACAGACAGTAATTATCCCAAAAGAAAATATGCAATCCATTTTAAAGGAGATAACAGGAATCAAGATCGTCCCTGTATCTCATTTAAATGAAGTATTTGAGGCAGCGCTGCAAAAAGAGTATCTCAAAGAGCAGGCTATTACTGCGTCAATCGAATTAAAGAAAAAAGAAAGCATTTAATGTGTGGCCCGGTTTGCAGTTGCCTGGAAACCTGCTGTATTAACGCCTCCCGCTAATCGCGGTCAGAAACTTCGGTTTGCAGTTTAGGCTACAAACCGAAGTTTTATTTGCGTAAAGAAGGATAAAGTGTAATTATAAATGAATATCATTGAAAGACGGCTTTCAGCTGTTTCTCTTTAATAGACACTGCTATTTAAATACGATAGAATTGTACAAAGAAATTATTAGCAATAATGGGGTTAAAAAGATGCATTTTGGAGGTGCAATGGAATGGCGAAAAAGAAAGAAATCATCGTCCCCCTCCTGCCGCTTCGGGGCTTGCTTGTTTATCCGACCATGGTTCTGCATTTGGATGTAGGCCGTGAGAAATCGGTTCAGGCTCTGGAAAAAGCAATGGTAGATGACCATTTAATATTCTTAACAACACAAAAGGATATATCTATAGATGAACCATCAGAAGATGATCTATATGGAATGGGCACGCTCACACGTGTCAAGCAGATGCTCAAGCTTCCAAACGGTACGATCCGTGTTCTTGTTGAAGGCCTAAAGAGAGCTAAAATCATTGATTTTCAGGACGAAACTGAACATTATTCCGTTAGTGTGAAGGTTTTTGAGGATCCTGAGACGAAGGACGTTGAGGATCAGGCATTGATGAGGACTATGCTTGAGTATTTTGAGCAATACATAAAGGTATCGAAGAAAATATCAGCCGAAACGTATTCTTCTGTAGCAGATATAGAAGAGCCGGGGCGCATGGCGGATATCATTTCTTCCCACTTGCCTTTAAAGCTGAAGGAAAAACAGGAAATTCTTGAAACCATTGATGTAAAAGAGCGCATGAATCAGGTTATTGAAATCATCCATAATGAAAAAGAAGTTTTGAACCTTGAGAAAAAGATTGGCCAGCGTGTGAAAAAATCAATGGAACGAACGCAAAAGGAATATTATCTGCGTGAGCAGATGAAGGCAATCCAAAAAGAGCTCGGGGATAAGGAAGGCAAAACTGGAGAAATTGCCGAGCTGACGGAAAAGATTGAAAATGCCGGTATGCCTGAGCATGTCCAGCTTACAGCATTAAAAGAACTAGACCGCTATGAAAAGGTTCCATCCAGTTCGGCTGAAAGCGCGGTTATCCGCAATTATATTGAGTGGCTGGTCACATTGCCATGGTCGAAGTCAACAGAAGATGACCTGGATATTCTGAAGGCTGAGAGAATCCTGAATGAAGACCATTATGGCCTGGAAAAAGTAAAGGAACGGGTTTTGGAGTACCTTGCAGTGCAAAAGCTGACTAACTCCCTTAAAGGCCCAATCCTATGCCTTGCAGGGCCTCCTGGGGTCGGTAAAACAAGTCTTGCACGTTCTATTGCAACTTCGCTAAACCGCAATTTCGTCCGTGTATCCCTCGGCGGAGTCCGGGATGAGTCTGAGATTCGCGGACATAGAAGAACTTATGTTGGTGCCATGCCTGGACGCATCATTCAGGGCATGAAAAAGGCAGGGACGATCAACCCTGTATTCCTGCTTGATGAAATCGACAAAATGTCCTCCGATTTCCGAGGGGATCCTTCATCTGCGATGCTTGAGGTTTTAGACCCTGAGCAGAACCATAATTTTAGTGATCATTACATTGAAGAAACTTATGATCTGTCGAAGGTCATGTTTATAGCCACAGCCAATAATCTTGGCACGATCCCTGGCCCGCTGCTGGACAGAATGGAAGTTATCACGATTGCAGGCTATACAGAGCAGGAGAAGATTCACATAGCTAAAGACCACCTTCTGCCTAAGCAAATTAAAGAACATGGTCTTTCCAAAGCACAGCTTCAGATTCGCGAGGATGGCCTCCAGAAGGTAGTCCGCTATTATACCCGGGAAGCTGGAGTCCGCGGATTGGAACGCCAGCTCGCTACAATCTGCAGAAAAACAGCTAAAATTATCGTATCCGGCGAAAAGAAGAAAGTGATTGTAAACTCAAAAAATGCTGAAGAGTTTCTTGGAAAGCCAAAATACCGTTACGGTCAGGCTGAGCTTGAAGACCAGGTTGGTGTTGCAACAGGGCTGGCCTATACAACAGTTGGCGGCGATACCCTTCAAATAGAAGTATCACTTTCTCCCGGAAAAGGAAAGCTCGTTCTTACAGGTAAATTGGGGGATGTCATGAAAGAGTCTGCTCAAGCGGCATTCAGTTATGTTCGTTCAAAAGCTAAAGAACTGGGCATTGATGAGAAGTTCCATGAAAAGCATGACATTCATATCCATGTTCCAGAAGGGGCTGTCCCGAAAGACGGCCCATCTGCCGGAATAACAATTACTACCGCTCTGGTTTCTGCTCTGTCAGGAAAACCAATCCGTAAAGAAGTGGGAATGACAGGGGAAATTACGTTAAGAGGCCGGGTGCTTCCTATTGGCGGCTTGAAAGAGAAATCTTTAAGTGCCCATCGTGCCGGATTAACGAAGATCATCCTCCCTAAAGATAATGAAAAGGACATTGAAGATATCCCTGAAAGCATCAGGGAAGAGCTTGATTTCGTACTGGTATCACATGTGGACGAAGTCTTGAAACATGCCCTGAATGGCGGTGCTCAAGCATGAAAGTAACCAGCTCAGAAATAGTCATCAGTGCTGTTAAGCCTGATCAATATCCTGAAAGTGAATTGCCGGAATTTGCCCTTGCCGGCCGTTCGAACGTCGGCAAATCTTCTTTCATTAATAAAATGCTTAATCGAAGGGGACTTGCCAGAATATCCTCTAAGCCGGGGAAGACACAAACCCTGAACTTTTACCTTATTAACGAAATTCTTCACTTTGTTGATGTTCCGGGCTATGGGTATGCAAAGGTATCCAAAAAGGAACGTGAAGCATGGGGAAAGATGATAGAAACATATTTAACAAGCAGAGAGCAGTTAAAAGCAGTTGTGCTTATTGTTGATTTGCGCCATCCCCCTACAAGTGACGATGTCATGATGTACGACTTTTTAAAGCATTATGAAATTCCCTGTGTAGTGATTGCCACAAAAGCGGATAAAATACCGAAATCCAAGTGGCAAAAACATATGAAAATCACGAAAGAAACATTGGATATCGATCCGAATGACCAGATCATTATGTTTTCCTCTGAAACAGGTTATGGGAAAGACCAGGCCTGGTCGGCATTAAAAAGCTATATGTAAATAAAAAATCCCGCAGCATTTGCAGCGGGATTTTTTTGTATTCTCCATTCAGGTCTTTCGTCCTGTAAATGGATATTTGCGATATCCTGCAGTTCATTATACATATGGTATTAACTGGATATAATTTTTGTCGAAAGGTAAGGAATCTAAAGGATACGGGAGGATATGGAGTTATGTTAGAGTTTAAAGACGATCAGTTAATGAGAACAGCTGATATACTTTTATATCATAAATAATCATAAAATATGAATTTTGAGAATATTCATAAATTATGATAGAGTTAAAGGGCACATAAAAAAGAGAGATACTGAAGGGGGAATTTAGACTAGTGAGACATTGGTTAAAAGGAATCATAGCAGCTGCTTTTGCATTGGTCCTGGCGGCATGCGGATCAGAGGAAGCGTCTAAAGGCGGAATGGATCTTGTAGACGAAGACAAATTTACATACGCCGCTTCGGGAGAATTCAAACCTTTTAGTGTTACAAATGATGATGGAAGCATGAGCGGCTTTGATATTGATGTTGCCGAGGCTGTAGCAAAAGAACTCGGGCTTGAGCCGGATCAGCATAAATTTAAGTTTGGCGGTATTGTGGAGGGTGTTAAATCAGGCCGTTTTGATGCAGCAGTAGCCAGCCACACTATCACAGAAGAACGTCTAAAGGCAGTCAATTTTTCAACGCCATATTACTATTCAGGCCCGCAAATCTATGTACGGCCAGATAGCACAATTGAGACACTGGATGATCTCAAAGGCAAGGAGATAGCAGTATCGAAAGGTTCTACATATACGGCAAATGCGGAGGGAGTGACAGATAACATTCAGTTTTATGACAGTGATGTTGTCGCATTGGAAGCATTGAGCAAGGGAAAACATGATGCGGTCATCACTGATTTTGTTACAGGCAAAGAAGCCATTGGAGCCGGAATGAAAATTGAAGGCAAAGAGCTGCTTGGCCGCAGTGAGCAGGCAATTGCAGTTGCAAAGGATAACAAAGAGCTGCTCGAAAAAGTGAATGAAGCTCTTGAAACACTTCGCGAGAATGGAACACTCACAGAAATCAGCAAAAAATATATCGGTGAAGATATAACAGTTGATCCTGAGAAGGAATAACATTGCGGGCGGATGTGTATCAGACATTCGCCTGTTTTGTTTTTTACACAAAGTGAAATAGCCATCTGAAGGGGGATTTTTGTGGATTTATTTACAAAGTTTATTGATACATATCCCGTATTTTTAAAGGGGATGCTCTTAACCTTTCAATTAACCATTGTATCGGTGTTTATTGCTATTTTTATAGGACTGTTTTTTGCCTTTCTAAAGATATCAAGAGTGAAAGTTCTGGAATGGATTGCTGACGTCTATATTTTCCTTGTAAGGGGAACGCCTCTTGTTGTTCAGATATTCATATTCTATTTTGGATTGACAGCGCTGGATATTTCACAGTTTTGGTCGGTTGTGCTGGGACTTGCTTTTCACAACGGTGCCTATATTGCCGAAATTTTCAGGGGCTCCATTCAATCAATCGACAAGGGACAAATGGAAGCAGGACGTTCACTGGGTATGACTGCCGGACTTGCGATGAGAAGAATCATTCTTCCTCAGGCATTCCGCCGGGCTATGCCGCCTCTTGGGAATCAGTTTATCATTGCATTGAAGGATTCATCACTTGCATCCTTCATCGGCATGTACGAGCTCTTTAACGTGGCCACAACATATGGTTCCAATGAATATGACTACATGAGCTATTTGCTGATCGTAGCTGTTTACTATTTAGTACTTGTACTTATTTTCTCCATCCTTGTAAATATGGTTGAGAAAAGAATGGCAAGCAGTGATTAAGGGGGAATGAGGAATGAGTGAATCGTACATGATCAAAGTAGAAAAATTGAACAAGTCATTCGGGGATCTTCATGTCCTGAAAGACATTGACATAACAGTGAAGGAAAGTGATGTTGTTTGCCTGATTGGCGCCAGCGGGTCCGGAAAAAGCACACTGCTCCGCTGCTTGAACTTTCTAGAATTAAAAGACAGCGGCAATATCATTTTTGAGGGAGAAAAGGTTGAAAAAGAAACACATGACCTAAATAAAGTAAGAGAAAAAGTAGGAATGGTTTTTCAGCATTTTCATTTATTTCCTCATATGACTGTTCTCGAAAATGTAATGGAAGCACCTTTACATGTGAAAAAGCTTCCTAAGGATCAAGTGAAAAAAAATGCCCAGGAACTATTAAAAAAGGTTGGGCTTTCTGACAAGGAGAACGTATACCCATCAAAACTTTCAGGCGGACAAAAACAACGTGTAGCCATTGCAAGGGCACTGGCAATGAAGCCCGATATCATGCTTTTTGATGAACCGACATCAGCACTGGATCCGGAGCTTGTGGGGGAAGTGCTTTCCACAATGAAGGAGCTGGCCCTTGAAGGAATGACAATGGTCGTCGTCACGCATGAAATGGGCTTTGCAAGAGAAGTGGCAGACTGGGCTGTCTATATGCATGACGGAAGAATTGTAGAAGTGGGACACCCAGAGGATTTGTTTAACAATCCAAAAGAGCAGAGAACCAAAAATTTCTTGGATTCGGTTCTTTAGACAGTTTAGATGGTAAAAGACAGGGAAAAGCTAAATATCCCTGTCTTTTATTTTTTCTTTGATAATAAAAAATATAATCCAATTAGCATTAATAGGATTGGCCAAAACTGCCAAACATCAGAGACGCCATTTTCAAGAAGTCCCATCCACTCAGCTACTCTGTCATAAAACAGGAGTAATGCGGCAAGAATTAAGAATAAGATGCCCTGGAATAATCCTGCTCCTGTTTTCTGGTGCCGAAGAAGGAAGCCTAGCGCAATAATAAGAATGAATGTACCAATATGATCCGGCCAAATTTCGAGGCGGTTCACCACATGAAAATGCAGGCCAAATCCGGTTAAAATAACCCCTGGCAATATGGAGTCATAATCCCTTGCGCCATATCCCTGAATTAAAAAGGCTGCTCCAACGATAATGAGAAGAGTCGGCCAGGAATAAAAAGACTGTAAGGCAGTAAATCCGCTCTGCTGGAGAAAAAAGTAGGCTCCAAATCCGAGTAAAATAATTCCGGGGAAAATACGCTGATTTTTCATAAAAAACACCACTTCCAATAAGGTTCACTTGAATCCGGCAAGTTTTTTTGTTACTGTACATAAGGGAGTATTTGTCTATTTTAGGATTACCTTATATAAGTCTCCTGTTTAAAATATAGTATCATATGTGTTCATTATCTGTTCACATTTAAGCATTAATTGAAAAAATAGAAATGATATAATTAATATTAATGAACTAGGCAATAATTCTGGGGGTGTCAATTTCAATGCATATCTTAGTCGTCGGTCTTAACTATAAAACTGCCCCTGTTGAAATGCGTGAACGTCTAACCTTTAATCCTTCACAATTGGGCGAGGCAATGAAGACTTTAAATGACAAAAAAAGCATTTTAGAGAATGTCATTCTGTCTACTTGCAATCGGACCGAAATTTATGCAGTTGTGGACCAGCTTCATACTGGCCGCTATTATATAAAGGAATTTTTGGCAGAACATTTCAATATGGACCAGAATGAATTTTCTCCATTCCTATTTATTTATGAAGAGGATGGGGCCATAGAGCATTTATTCAAAGTAGCATGCGGCCTAAACTCCATGATCCTTGGCGAGACACAGATTTTAGGGCAGGTAAGGTCAAGTTTTCTGGGAGCTCAATCGGAAAATACAACCGGTACCGTTTTTAACCATTTGTTTAAGCAGGCAGTAACGCTTGCTAAGCGGGCACATTCCGAAACGGAAATAGGGGCAAATGCAGTCTCTGTCAGCTATGCAGCAGTGGAACTGGCTAAGAAGATTTTTGGGTCACTCGAAAATAAACATGTTCTTATATTAGGAGCCGGTAAAATGGGTGAGCTGGCAATCCAAAACCTTCATGCCAACGGAGCCAGCAAAGTAACGGTTATTAACCGTACATTTGAAAAAGCGCAGAATCTCGCATGCCGCTATGCGGGCCAGGCAAAAACGCTGCATGAGCTCCAATGTGCTCTTGTTGAAGCTGATATTTTAATCAGTTCCACCGGGGCCAAAGAATTTGTTGTCACAAAGGATATGATGGCTTACGCAGAAAGAATGCGCAAAGGCAAGCCTCTATTTATGGTTGATATTGCTGTCCCAAGAGACCTGGATCCGAAACTGGCAGACCTGGACAGTGTTTTCCTATATGATATTGATGATCTTGAAGGCATTGTTGAAGCCAACCTTCAGGAGCGTAAAAAGGCAGCCGAAAAGATTCAGCTGATGATTGAAGGGGAGATAGTTGAATTCAAGCAATGGCTGAACCTGCTTGGTGTTGTTCCGGTAATTTCCGCATTGCGTGAGAAAGCACTGGCTATACAGAGTGAAACCATGACAAGCATAGAAAGAAAGCTGCCTCATTTGAGCGATCGTGATAAAAAAGTGCTGAACAAGCATACAAAGAGCATCATCAATCAGCTATTAAAAGATCCTATTTTACAAGCAAAAGAAATGGCTGGTCAGAAGGATTCCGAACAGGCATTAGATTTATTTGTAAAAATCTTTAATATAGAAGAATTTGTTTCAAATCAGCAGAACGTACATGCAGCAGCCAAACCAAAGCACGCATTCGCTCAATCACAGCAGACTTCCTTTCAATCATAAAAGGGGTCCTGTCCATGTTTGACATCTATATGACACGGCTGCATGAATTCACGGTGGTTCTGTATGCCTTATGTGTCTTATTATATTTTATTGATTTTCTTCATCATAACCGGAAGGCGAATAGAATTGCCTTCTGGTTACTTGCATTTGTATGGGTGCTTCAAACGGTGTTCCTAATACTTTATATGATTAATACAGGAAGGTTTCCCGTATTGACCATTTTTGAGGGCCTGTATTTTTATGCCTGGGTGCTTATCACTCTTTCTTTGGGAATCAACAGGCTGCTCAGAGTTGATTTTATCGTCTTTTTTACAAATGTTCTGGGCTTTATCATCATGGCGATTCATACATTCGCACCTGTGCAGATTGATTCGGCTGTCAAAGCGCAGCAGCTCATATCAGAACTCCTGCTGATTCATATAACAGTTGCGATTCTTTCATATGGGGCCTTCTCGCTCTCCTTCGTTTTTTCATTGCTGTATCTTATTCAATATGATTTGCTGAAAAGGAAAAAGTGGGGAACGAGGCTGCTCCGGATAACGGATTTGTCAAAGCTTGAACATATGTCCTATGTATTAAATGTAATCGGTGTACCTATGCTGATGATAAGTTTAATTTTAGGCATCCAGTGGGCATACATTAAACTGCCGCATATGGTCTGGTATGACTCCAAGGTAATCGGTTCATTCATTGTCCTGGCTTTATATAGTATTTATCTCTATATGAAAGTAGGAAAGGGCTTATATGGAAAATCTTTAGCACTCTGGAATTTAGCATCATTTTTAATTGTATTAATTAACTTCTTTTTATTCGGCAAACTTTCATCTTTCCATTTTTGGTATTCATAGAATAGCGGAGGCGACTGTTCGCTGCCAGACATAATTGCAGGAGGCTGTCATGAGAAAAATAATTGTAGGTTCAAGACGAAGCAAGCTGGCATTAACTCAGACCAACTGGGTGATCAGCCAATTGAAAAAGATCGATCCATCCTTTGAATTTGAAGTGAAGGAAATTGTCACAAAAGGTGATAAAATTCTTGATGTTACCCTTTCAAAGGTCGGAGGAAAAGGTTTATTCGTAAAGGAAATTGAACAGGCCATGCTTGATGAGGAAATTGATATGGCTGTACATAGCATGAAGGATATGCCTGCTGTTCTTCCGGAAGGTCTGACAATTGGAAGCATTCCGGAAAGAGAAGACCATCGGGATGCACTCATTTCAAAAGGGCATATCAAACTGAATGACTTAAAGCCGGGATCTGCAATTGGAACAAGCAGCCTGCGCAGAGGGGCACAGCTTCTGGCACAGCGTCCGGATCTCGAGATTAAGTGGATCAGAGGAAACATAGATACCCGATTATCCAAACTGGAAACGGAAGAATATGATGCAATTATTCTTGCGGCAGCAGGTCTATCCAGGATGGGCTGGGCATCGGATGTTGTTACGGAATTCCTGGAGCCGGAAATCTGTGTGCCGGCAGTTGGCCAGGGAGCACTTTCCATAGAGTGCCGTGAAAGTGATAAGGAGCTAAGGGCATTGCTTGATAAATTCACATGCCCTGAGACGAACCAGACTGTGCGTGCAGAGCGTGCATTCCTGCATAAGATGGAAGGCGGCTGCCAGGTTCCGATTGCAGGGTTTGCAACAATTAATGAAACAGGGGAATTGGAGTTAACTGGACTTGTAGGTTCTCCTGATGGAAAAGTGATATACAAGGAGACACTAACAGGTTCAAACCCGGAAGAGCTTGGTGTTAAGGTGGCTGTTAAGTTAACCGGACAGGGAGCTAAAGAGCTTATCGACAGGGTAAAAGAGGAGCTTGACGGGCAATGAAACGGACTTCCCCTTTAGATGGCATGAATGTTCTGGTGCCAAGAGGGAAAAAAGAGGCTCAGTCCTTTTCAGCTCTTATCCGAAGCTATGGGGGGATGCCGGTTGAGATCCCCCTGATTGCTTTTGAGCCTTTGCGGAATAAAGCTTTATTTCAAGCCCGTAAGCAAATTCATACTTATGACTGGGTGATATTCACCAGCAAAACTGCTGTGGATGTTTTTTTTGAGAATTTTAGTCTAAGCAGCCCTTTCCCTAAAATAGCGGTTATCGGCGAGAAAACAAAAAAAATGATTGCTGATAAGGGATTAAAGGTGCAGTTTGTACCCGGAGAATATGTTGCTGAAGGGTTTGTTGAGGATTTTTTGCCGCTAGTGGAAAAAGGGATGAAGGTATTGATCCCTAAAGGAAATCTCGCACGTGACTACATCGCAGCTTCTCTCTCAGAAAAGGGTGCAAATGTTGATGAAATCATTGTTTATAAAACTACTTTTCCACGTGACAGCATCAGCCTGTTAAGAGAACAGCTTTCAGGAAAAGGGTTAGACATTCTTCCTTTTACCAGTCCCTCCACAGTGGATCATTTTATGGAGGCTATAAAGGAGCTTGGTTTTCAGAATGCGGTGAAAAACAGTTTGGTTGGCTGCATCGGCCCTGTGACAAAAGAACGTGCAGAGGCACATGGCCTGCAGGTGCATGCAGTTCCGGAAGAATATACAGTACATAGCATGCTTAAGAGCATTATTAGATATTTAGCAGAAACCAGGAGGGAAAAGTAATGGATCTTCAATTTAACAGGCATAGACGCCTTCGAAAAAGTCCGAATATGAGAGCGCTTATCCGTGAAAACTTCTTGCGCATTGATGATTTAATTTATCCGATTTTCGTGGCAGAAGGTGAAGGCATTAAAAGAGAAATACCTTCAATGCCGGGCATCTTCAACTTATCGCTGGATCATCTGGAAGAGGAGATGACCGAAGTTGTTTCTCTTGGAATAAAGTCCGTTCTCTTATTTGGAATTCCTAAAGAGAAAGATGCATGCGGGCAGCAGGCTTATCATGACCATGGAATCGTACAGGAAGCTACAAGGTTTATTAAAGCTAAATATCCTGAAATCATCATTATTGCTGATACTTGTCTTTGCGAGTATACCGACCATGGCCATTGCGGTTTGATTGAAAATGGAGAAGTGCTGAATGATGCATCTCTGGAACTGCTTGTGCAGACGGCTGTAAGCCAGGCTAAAGCAGGAGCAGACATTATTGCCCCTTCAAATATGATGGATGGGTTTACAGCAGCCATCCGGGCAGGTCTTGATGAAGCCGGATTTGAAGATATCCCGGTTATGTCTTATGCAGTTAAATACGCATCTGCATTCTATGGTCCTTTCCGGGATGCAGCTGACAGCACACCGCAATTTGGTGACCGGAAAGCATATCAGATGGATCCTGCCAACCGCATGGAAGCCATGCGCGAAGCTGAATCTGATTTAATGGAAGGGGCAGATTTCCTGATTGTTAAACCGGGAATGCCTTATTTGGATATTGTACGGGACGTTAAGAACAACATCAATCTGCCAATTGTGATTTATAATGTGAGCGGCGAATATTCAATGGTTAAAGCTGCGGCACAAAACGGCTGGATCGATGAACAGAGAATAGTTATGGAAATGCTTACAGGCATGAAGCGTGCAGGGAGTGATTTAATTATTACTTACCATGCAAAAGATGCGGCAAGGTGGATTAAGGAACAAGGCTAAAACTGCAGATCATTAGTTAATGAAACTCCTTATTAAATAGAAAAGAGGGATGACATGCGCTCTTATGAAAAATCTAACAAGGCTTTTAAAGAGGCAAGCGAATTGATGCCTGGAGGAGTAAACTCTCCTGTACGTGCCTTTAAATCGGTTAATATGGATCCCATTTTTATGGAACGCGGACGCGGCTCTAAAATCTACGATATCGATGGCAATGAATATATTGATTATGTATTGTCCTGGGGCCCCTTAATTCTGGGTCATACGAATGAACGTGTGGTCGAGGGTATTAAAAAAGTAGCTGAAATGGGGACAAGCTTCGGAGCTCCAACTGAAATTGAGAACGAGCTTGCTAAGCTTGTTATTGAGCGCGTCCCATCCATCGAAGTGGTGCGAATGGTTTCTTCCGGAACAGAAGCTACCATGAGTGCTTTAAGACTTGCTCGAGGATACACCGGCCGGAATAAAATCATGAAATTTGAAGGCTGCTATCATGGCCACGGCGATTCTCTTCTAATCAAAGCCGGCTCTGGTGTAGCAACATTGGGGCTGCCTGACAGTCCGGGTGTTCCTGAAGGTGTTGCTAAAAACACGATTACAGTTCCTTATAATGATCTGGACAGTGTAAGATATGCCTTCGAGCAATTCGGAGGTGATATTGCAGGTGTGATTGTGGAGCCGGTAGCTGGAAATATGGGAGTCGTTCCTCCACAGCCAGGCTTCCTTGAAGGCTTAAGGGAAATTACAGAGCAAAACGGATCCCTGCTTATTTTTGATGAAGTAATGACCGGATTCCGCGTTGGCTACAATTGTGCGCAGGGCTATTTTGGGGTGACTCCGGACATTACATGTCTTGGAAAAGTTATTGGGGGCGGTCTCCCAGTCGGTGCATATGGGGGAAAAGCTGAAATAATGAAGCAGATTGCACCAAGCGGCCCAATTTACCAGGCAGGAACATTATCAGGAAATCCTCTTGCCATGACAGCCGGTTTCGAGACTTTAAGCCAGCTGACACCGGATTCCTACAAAGAATTTGAAAGAAAAGCAGACAGACTGGAAGAAGGGCTTAAGGCAGCTGCTGAAAAATATGATATCCCGCACACCATCAACCGGGCCGGATCCATGATCGGCATCTTCTTTACAAATGAAGACGTTGTTAACTATGAAAAAGCCAAAACATCCAATCTTGAATTCTTTGCAGAATACTACAGGGAAATGGCAAACCAGGGAGTCTTCCTGCCGCCATCCCAATTCGAAGGACTCTTCCTCTCAACTGCACATACAGATGAGGATATCGAAAAAACAATCTTGGCTGCTGAAAAGGCATTCTCCAAATTAAAATAAGCAAAACCTGACACTCATCATTTTTGATGAGTGTTTTTCATATTCCCATTAAGCGCTATTTTTCTAATCATAAAGTATCCTCATCCCTCATAGGATTGTTAATGACATAGTGATTAAACGCAAAGATTCGAAGGGAGGAGTCGCTTTGTCTCAGGGGAATCCATCGTGCTTACGATTTTCTTTAGAAGAATCAGTATGGTTTCAAAAAGGACAGGAAGTATCAGACCTGATTTCCATCTCGTTAGACCCCAATATAACAATTCAGGAAAGCGATCAATATGTAACAATCCAGGGAGCACTGGAACTGGCGGGTGAGTATAGACGCAGCGAAGAAGAAGCATCCGAGGAAGAACAAGAGGATTTTGCAGTTACCAAGTTCGTTCAGACAATTGAAGAACGGGGAGAAGGAATTTGTGAATTCAAGCATTACTTTCCTGTCGATATCACCATTCCGAATAATAGAATCCAAAGCATTTACGATATTGACGTTGCGGTAGAGTCCTTCGATTATGTTCTGCCGGAAAGAAGCTGTATGAAGCTGACAGCTAATTTAACCATAACAGGATTATATGGCGATCAGCAGCATGTGCCTGTTCAAGTATGGGAGGAAGAAATTGAACCTGAAACTGAAGAATTAGAGCCTCTGTACAGATCTTCTGAAGCGGTGGAGGAGACAGAGGAAGAAGAGCCGATTCTGCAGGAATGGCCGTCTTATCAGCAGGAAGAACAGGAACAGGAGGAAGAAAGGGAGGAACAGGCATCCACTGAACAGGTTTTCGCTGGTGCCGAGGAAGATATACGGGAAGAGGAACAGCTGGAAGAGCAGCCGGAGACAGCTGAGGTATATATCCCTTTTGAGGCAGAAGCAAGAAAGCAGCCTGAAACGGATGAGCAGGAAGTCATCAAACCTGCAGTGCCTGCAGCGCTTGAAGTAACACAAGACCAGCCGCAAGAAGAACAGACGCAAAAAACTGCACCGGAAATATCTTTCTCTTCTCAGCGCAGTGAAGAGGAAACACCGCCTACTGCACAGGAAATTTATCAAATGACGGAAGGGTCCGAATCAGATAGCCCATCTTTTGAAAAGAAACCTGTCCAGGCAGCTGCACAGGAAACCCCTGAGGAAACAGAGGAATCATCATCCTCTTCAGAACAGGAAGCTAAGAAAAAGAAACTCTCCAAAAAGAAAAGCATGTCGTTAACTGAGTTTTTTGCCCGCAAGGAAGAGTCAGAAGAACATGTTAAACTCAAGGTTTGCATTGTGCAGAACGGTGACACAATTGATGCCATTGCTGAAAGGTATGATATACCGGCTCAGCAGCTATTAAGGGTGAATCATCTGGAAATTAATCAGGATATTTATGAAGGGCAAGTGCTGTACATTCCTGTTGCGGTAGCCCATTAAAAGGTTAAAAGGCTGAGCAGGTATTGATAACCCGCTCAGCTATTTGTTTAACCAAAGTATATTTTTTTCATTCTGGAAAGTGAGTGGTTAAGGTGGAAGAAAAAAATCGGCTGCAGAAAGTCTCTCCCATTTTAAAACATTATTCATTAGAGCCGCATTTTGCAGAGGATTTTGGGAGAGTTCAGAAGGTTTACAGCAGCAAAGGCGTGTTTGCTTTGAAGAGAATAAAGCCTCAGCGTGGAGCGGATTTTATAAGGCATGTACAAACACTCTTTCAAAAAGGCTATAACAGAATAGTTCCAATTTACCCAACGGTGGACGGGAGATATGCTGTGCTCCATCAGAATGAATTATTTTATTTAATGCCCTGGATGTCCAATGAAGAAAAGGAGGACAGATTTGAGCGGCATCAGCAGATGATTAGGGAATTGGCAAGACTCCACACGTTGTCCTCACGGGAAGTTCCTATAAAAAAAGAAGACCGTACTGAACATTATGAAAATACCTTACAGGAATGGGAGAAGGAAAAGGAGTTTCTGGAAGGATTCATCGAGGCCTGCGAACGAAAAGAGTATATGTCTCCTTTTGAGCTGATGTTTTCCCTATACTACCATGATGTCAGCCAGGCACTAAAATTCTCCACAAATAAATTTAAGGATTGGTATGAAAAAACAAAGGAAAGTGAAAAAGCACGTACGGTCATCATTCATGGAAAAGTTTCAACCGAACATTTTTTATACGATGATAGGGGATATGGTTACTTCACAAATTTCGAAAATGCAAGACAGGGATCGCCGCTTCATGATTTGCTGCCGTTTTTATCAAGAACACTGAAAACACATCCAAAAAGATCGGAAGAATGTGTAGAATGGATATACACATATATGAAGTACTCTCCCTTCAGGGACGACGAGATGCTGCTGTTTCAAAGCTACTTTGCTCATCCGAGTCCGATTATCAAAGCTTGCGAACAATATTATAAAGGGGAAGGAAAGAGAGGAGAAAGAAAGGCGGTTCAGCATCTGCAAAGGCAGTACTGGCTTTTAAAAAACATTGAATATGCCGTTATGAGGATCGATGAGATTGAGAGGCAAAAGCAGGAAGCCAAAGCGGCAGCAGAAGCTCAAGCACAGGAAGGAGCCCAAAGCTGAAGGATGCGGGCTCCTAAACCAATTGAAGATGAAAGGCGATAGCGATCAGGATGAACAGCGAAAGCAGCAGTACATCGAAGGTAGTAGGCAATAATATTGTTCTTATGCCTTGAAAAACACAGAACGGGATAATGAATTGTGCACATACATTCCTGAAAGTTCTTAACCAGGGAGGCAGTGTGTAGGGATTATATTTTCTTCTCATTTGCGCATACCCCTTTCCCCAATGTTCTTTTATATATCCTATGATTCTTTTTTCCGTAAAGTGCCTATTTTCATTTTTTCCCCTATAACGTTCTCGCACCCGGCAATGAATAAGGGCAAATTTATCAGCACTTCAATGGAGACGGTGAATAATATATAAAAAACTGGGGAATCCTTATTGACTATAACAGGTTTTTTTCGGTAGTATATTTTATATATAACTTTATATCGATGCTAAGACAGGGAAGAGTACAATGGCCATTTGCCTTTTAGAGAGGAAAACCAGCAGCTGAAAGGTTATCCAGGCAGAACCGTTGGAAGGTCGCCCTAGAGCATCTTTTGCGAAAGGCAGCAGCCAAGTAGTAAAAGACGGGAAATCCGTTATCTGCACAAGTGTCAATCACTATAAGAATGTCTTACCCGGATTTTCTTTATTGGTTGAAAAAAAGGTGGTACCGCGAAGCAAACTCCATTCGTCCTTTTAAGGCGAGTGGAGTTTTTTTATTTTTGCTGATTGCTTTTAGAAAGGAAGAATGACATATGGATAACAATGAATTATCAATGCCGACGAAATATGATCCGCAGGCGATTGAAAAAGGAAGATATGACTGGTGGCTGGAAGGGAAGTTCTTTGAAGCAAAAGACGACGAAACGAAGCAGCCGTATACAATTGTGATTCCGCCTCCGAACGTAACTGGTAAGCTTCATCTCGGCCATGCATGGGATACGACGCTGCAGGATATCCTCACACGAATGAAGCGCATGCAGGGATACGATGTTTTATGGCTTCCTGGAATGGATCATGCGGGTATTGCCACTCAGGCAAAGGTTGAAGAAAAGCTTCGCAATGATGGCAAAAGCCGCTATGATTTAGGCCGTGAAAAATTTGTGGAAGAAACATGGAAGTGGAAAGAGGAGTATGCCAGCCATATCCGCCAGCAATGGTCAAAACTTGGTTTAGGGCTTGATTACAGCCGAGAACGCTTCACCCTTGATGAAGGGTTATCAAAAGCTGTCAGAGAGGTTTTCGTTTCACTTTATAATAAAGGATTGATTTACCGCGGCGAGTACATCATCAACTGGGATCCGTCCACGAAAACGGCCCTTTCTGATATCGAAGTTATTTACAAGGATGTTCAAGGTGCTTTCTACCATATGAGATATCCACTGACAGACGGTTCGGGACATATCGAAATTGCCACTACACGCCCTGAAACGATGCTTGGCGATACTGCTGTAGCTGTACACCCGGAAGATGAGCGCTATAAGCATTTAATCGGCAAGACGGTTAAATTGCCTATTACAGGACGCGAAATTCCGATTGTTGCAGATGATTATGTAGAGATGGATTTTGGGTCAGGTGCAGTAAAAATTACACCTGCTCATGACCCAAATGATTTCGAAATCGGAAACCGCCACAATCTTGAAAGAATTCTTGTAATGAATGAAGATGGCACGATGAACAGCAGAGCCGGTAAATACCAGGGTATGGACCGCTTTGAATGCCGCAAGCAGATCGTAAAGGATCTTCAGGGAGAAGGAGTTCTTTTCAAAATTGAAGAGCATATGCATTCTGTGGGCCATTCAGAGCGCAGCGGTGCGGTAGTTGAACCATACCTTTCAACACAATGGTTTGTAAAAATGCAGCCTCTTGCGGATGAAGCCATCGCACTTCAGAATAAAGAGGAAAAAGTGAACTTTGTTCCGGATCGATTTGAAAAAACGTATCTGCGCTGGATGGAAAATATCCGCGACTGGTGTATTTCACGCCAGCTTTGGTGGGGACACCGCATCCCGGCCTGGTATCACAAGGAGACTGGTGAGGTTTATGTAGGTCATGAAGCTCCTGAAGATAGTGAAAACTGGGAACAGGATAAAGATGTATTAGATACATGGTTCAGTTCAGCATTATGGCCGTTTTCAACGATGGGCTGGCCGGATACTGACTCTGCTGACTTTAAGAGATATTATCCGACTGCTGCCCTTGTAACAGGCTATGACATTATTTTCTTCTGGGTATCACGAATGATTTTCCAGGGTCTCGAATTTACAGGAGAGCGTCCATTCCAGGATGTATTAATTCATGGTCTTGTTCGTGACTCACAGGGACGCAAGATGAGTAAGTCACTTGGAAATGGCGTTGATCCGATGGATGTAATCGACCAGTATGGTGCCGATTCACTGCGTTACTTCCTTTCTACAGGAAGCTCGCCGGGACAGGATCTTCGCTTCAGCATGGAAAAGGTAGAGGCAACCTGGAACTTTGCCAATAAAATCTGGAACGCATCCCGCTTTGCCTTAATGAATATGGATGGATTGAAATTCGAAGAAATTGATTTAAGCGGTGAAAAGTCTGTTGCTGATAAATGGATATTAACCCGTTTGAATGAAACAATCGAGACTGTTACAAGATTGTCTGACCGCTATGAGTTTGGAGAGGTTGGCCGAGTGCTGTACAACTTCATTTGGGATGATTTCTGCGACTGGTATATTGAAATGGCGAAGCTTCCGCTGTATGGCGAAGATGAAGCTGCCAAGAAAACAACGCGCTCTATCCTGGCATATGTTCTGGATAACACAATGCGCCTGCTTCATCCATTTATGCCATTCATTACAGAGGAAATCTGGCAGAACCTTCCTCATTCAGGCGAATCCATTACGGTTGCCCAGTGGCCGGCTGTAAACGATGAATACACAGACAACCAGGCTGCAAATGAGATGAAGCTGCTTGTTGAAATCATCCGTTCTGTCCGCAACAGCCGTGCTGAAGTGAACACGCCAATGAGCAAGAAGATTAAAATGATGATAAGGGCTAAGGACCAGGAAATTCTTGCTATACTGGAAAATAACCGTGCCTATATTGAACGCTTCTGTAATCCTGAGGAACTGGTGCTGGCTTTAGAGGTTGAGACACCCGATAAGGCGATGACAGCAGTTGTGACTGGGGCAGAAATCATTCTGCCGCTTGAAGGCCTGATTAATATCGAAGAAGAAGTGGCCAGACTGCAGAAAGAGTGGGATAAATTAAATAAAGAAGTAGAACGTGTTCAAAAGAAACTTTCCAACGAAGGCTTTATTAAAAAAGCGCCAGAAAAAGTAATTGAGGAAGAGAAAGCAAAAGAACAAGACTACAGCGAGAAGAGAGCAGCTGTAGAAGCTCGCATTAGAGAGCTAAAAGGAGAATAATAAATAGTTGCGGAAGGCGGGTCCATATCAAGGATTCGTCTTCCTTCCTGTATAACGGAGGTGCATATATATGTTTTCTGCTTATGAGGACGCACTGGAATGGATTCATTCAAGGCTAAGACTCGGGATGAAGCCGGGGCTGCAGAGAATGGAATGGATGATGGGAAAACTCGGGCATCCCGAAAGAAGAATTAAGTCTGTTCATATTGGCGGAACGAATGGAAAAGGCTCAACAGTTACGTTTTTAAGATCCATTCTTCAAGAGGCGGGTTATTCCGTCGGGACCTTTACATCGCCATATTTTGAGAATTTCAATGAACGCATTTCTCTAAACGGAACTCCAATTGGGGATGAAGATCTCGTTCAGCTTGCCAATGATATATATCCGCTGGCTGTTGAATTGGAACAGACGGAACTTGGCGGCCCAACCGAGTTTGAAATCATTACCGCCATGGCTTTTCAATATTTTGGCCATGTAAGACCGGTGGATCTTGTGTTGTTTGAAGTGGGGCTTGGCGGCAGATATGACTCCACTAACATCATCTATCCCGTGTTATCAATCATTACAAGCATCGGGCTCGATCATACAGCCATACTTGGGGATACATATGAGAAAATCGCTTTTGAAAAAGCGGGAATAATTAAACCTGGAATTAGTGTTATTACAGCTGTTAAACAGGAAGAAGCACTCGCTGTTATACAAGATAAAGCATTAGGCTTAAAGTCTCCGGTTTATCAGCTGGGGAATGAATTTACTATTTCGGATCATAAATCCCTGGTTCAGGGTGAGTTTTTCTCCCTTCAGACAGTCTTTCAGGATTTCCGTGATCTTGAGACAGGAATGAGCGGGAAACACCAGACTGAAAATGCTTCCCTGGCTGTAATGGCAGCAGAGTTATTAAATAAGTTTTATTCTTTCTTTATAGAGGAAAAACACATAAGAGCCGGATTGAAAACAGCATTCTGGCCCGGCAGATTTGAAATTGTATCTCATGACCCGCTTGTGGTAATAGATGGGGCGCATAATGAAGAAGGGATAGATGCCCTAACAGCTGAGCTGGAAAAGCGTTTTGGGGATCGAAGCAAAAAGATTGTATTTGCTGCGCTGGCTGATAAAAAGCTTGATAAAATGATCAGCAAGCTTGATTCTGCTGCAGACAGCATAACCTTTACAGAATTTAACTTTCCGAGAGCAGCATCAGCTGAAGATTTATATAATCTCAGCAAAAACAGCAGGAAACAATTTCTTACAGATTGGAAAGAGGTATTGGAGACTGAACTGTGCGAATCAGGAAAGAACAGCGTCCTTGTCATAACCGGATCCCTTTACTTCCTCTCAGAAGTGAAGCCTGCTCTTTTGAACCTTTTGGAAAACAATCAATGAAAATATGACAAAAGTTAGAAAATTTGATAAAATGTTTTTATTATCCGACTATTTTCCTGAATAAATTGGAGGAGGGGAAAAAAGATAGTTAGTTCACGAGCCAAAAAAATAATATGGTTATTATGGATACTGTTATTTCCCGCAGGTTCCATGCTAACCTATCATTTTTACCCTCCCGATCTTTCAGGACAGGGAATCAGTTTATTTGCCTTTTTTATTTTAATGTTTCTCGTTTCTTCCATGCCGATGGTTGTCAATAATACACCAATCTTCTTGATTCAATGGGTTTCCATGGCAGTCTTCTTAACCTTTGGTCTTCTTGCTGAAATGATCATGGTCCAGATGGGTGTCCTGGTACTTCTTTTAAGACTTAAAATACAAAAAGATCAGCTGTTTCGTCTGCCGCTTAACTCACTTTTGTTCTTTACGGTCTCTTTATTGAGCGGGCTGGCTTACTTTGCAATGGGAGGCAAAACAGGCATAGATCTAATAGCCAATCCCCAGTATTTCTGGGTTGCGGCCGCCTACCCGGTAATTCACTTTACACTAAATCAGATATTAATCAGCGTAATTCAGGCTGCATTGTACGGCAGGAAAATATCCTTTCTGGAAAAAGACCTTATATGGGAAACAGTCACTTCACTCATAACATTCCCGATTGGCCTTATCCTTTACATTCTTTATTCTGAAGTGGGAATTCTTGCACTCCTGTTTGTAGGTGTGCCATTTGTAAGTCTTTCAATCATACTTCATCTTTATTACTCAAGTGAAAAGGTGATTGATTACCTTCAAAAAGCTTCAGAAATAAGTCATCAAATGGCCGAGCGCCTTGATGTTAATGTGGTTATGGAGCTTTTCATTTTGAAATTGAGCGAAATGATTCCTGTTGATTATGCCTATATCCTTGATATTAAAGACAATGATGAACTTCACTCTATTTACAGGAAAGAGCATGAACTAATTAAGCCGAATGATCTTATGCCTACCAAAAAAAATGAGGGAATCAGCGGATTGGTTTTGGACACCAGAAAATCTGCCCTTTTTCATTCGAAAAAGAAATGGAAAAGCATTGCTAAGGAATTTTTGCCTGAAGATGCTGAGAGCATCATTTGTGTTCCGATAGTCCGAAGTAATGAAGTATTGGGGATTCTGCTGCTATCCTCCACAAAAAAGAGGGCATATGAAAAGTCACAGCTCATGATTGTCGATATTTTGTGTTCGCATTTTGCAATAGCCATTGAGAATGCCAGGCACTATGAAGAAACAAAAGCCAAAAGCGAGCGCTGTGCGTTAACCAAACTATACAATTACCGCTATATAGAGGCGAAATTAAATGAAGAATTCAGCAGATTGCAAAATGGTTCAAGGGATCTCCTCTCACTCATCATACTCGATATCGATCATTTTAAGAAAGTGAACGATACTTATGGGCATCAGAGCGGAAATGAAATCCTCTGCGAACTGGCGGATCGGCTGACAAATTTAATTGATGCGGCTGGAATTGCTGCCCGATATGGCGGCGAGGAATTTATTGTCTTAATGCCTGATACCAGCAAGGAAGATGCAATAAGCTGGGCCGAGCTTATCAGGCAGACCATTGCCAATCGTCCATTTATACTCAAACAGAACATCGATGGAAGCAGCAGCAGCACAAAAGTATATATTACCGCTTCTATTGGGGTAGCTGCTGCACCCGAAGATGCCGATGATTCACTTGCCCTTATACGCCATGCTGACAGAGCATTATATGTTGGAGCTAAGCGTGCTGGGAGAAATAGGGTTGCGGAATATGTGAAGTAAAATCCTTTTGCCTGTCAAAAGGATTTTTTTTATGAAAAAACAAATCTTTGGACCTATTAAATATATTGTTTTTATAGGTAAATTGGTATAATGAGAGTAATGCATAATACTGGTAAAGGAGGGATTTTACTATATGGCAAAAAAAATACTGCTGAGTTTATTAACCGCTCTTATTATATGCTCCCTATCTGTTCAATCTTCAATGGCATCTGGATTAAATGATGCCAAATTAAACTTCACTGTTCAGCCTTCCCAGAATATAATCGTTAAACCAGCCGGCAAGCCAGCAGCAGCAAATCTGGATTTCAGAGTAAAGCAGAGCGGAACTGCATCTGATAGTATTAGAGAACCAATGGATGTTGTCTTTATTATGGATATTTCCGGTTCTATGAATGATGCCGGTAAACTTGACAGCGCTAAAGTCGCAATGAAAAATGCTCTTGACCATTTTTTAGAAACTGCAAATTCCAAAGACAGATACTATTTAATCCCCTTCAATAAAAAAATCAGCGAGCAAGAGGGATTCTTTTATCCGACGGGAAATGCACTAAATGATCTTGGAATGATAAAAGAAAAAGTCAGAACGCTGTCAGCAATCAATGGAACAAATTATAAGGACCCGATAAAAAAGGCGGAAGAGCTATTAAATGGCGGGAATACGAATAATAATATTATTTTTTTAACGGACGGTGTCCCTACCTTTTCTGAGAGTGTGAAAAAAAGAACTTTTAATAAGGTTGTAGATGAAGAGTGCAGCTGGTGGGGATTGAATTGCCGATATATATACAAATCGGTTACTGAGAATGTTACATATATTGAAGAGCTCCTAACAGCGCGGGATTGGTACGGCAATTCTTATTTTGTGGCAGATGAATATTTTAAGGATAACAACAATCGTACCTATTCAGTAAAAAACAATAGCAAAGATTATTTACCTACTCAAATCTCCATTCGCAGTTCTATATTAGAAGAAGTGAAAAAGCTGGTCACAAATAATATAAAACTATTTTCTATAGGGTTTGGGACTGATAAAGATATCGATATGAATTTTCTAAATGAGATGTCCAACTATACTGGAGAAACAGCCATTCAGGCAGGAACAGGAAATATTGGGGATATACTTGAACGAATTTCAAGCAGTGTGCTGAAGCCGTCAATCACTGCTGAGATTCAAATTGACTTAAATCCCTTTAATGGAAAGGTTTCTCTGGCAGAAGGATCAAATGCCATCCAAACTGAAGATAACATAATAACTAAACAGATCAATTTCAAATATGATATTGGGAAAGAAACAATAAGCGAACTGGATTTCAGTATTCCACTAAATTTTGCAGAAGAGGGAAAGTATCTTTTTAAAGATAATATTAAGTTAAAATACAAGGATTTGAACAATAAAGAACAAGTATTGGTCCATCCTGAACTGCAGATTGAAGTGAAAGATGATGCCCCTGCATCATTTAAAGGAACCATGCTTCTGGAAAAAGTGCAAAATGATTTACGTGACTTAGTCAAAGAAATGAATTCAAATACAAAATCTAATCATTTTAATATAAAGTATAATTTGGAGCCAATAGGCATTCCTGATAGCAGAGTGGAAGGAAGCCTTAGGGATGTAGTGATTAAACAGCCGCTTCCTGAGGGAATACTCATTGCAGATCCTTCTGTGAAAGAAGAGATGATTAATGGACAAAGGCATGCAGTACTTATTCTGGCAAATCAGCAAACCAGCTATAAAAATGGTGCTTTCACACCGGATCATCTTTCTGCAAAAATAGCATTAAAAGCAGATAGAGCTTTTTATGGATTAACAATGCCGCGTGCACAAGTGTTTTACACTGACAGCAGATTCCCGGACAAGCCACAATCAACCAGCATAGCTGCTTCCAGCCAAGTACTTGATGCAAAGGTGAGATTATATAGCTTTAATAACATTGCTTATGATGGAGATGCGTCAGGCATCATTTCAAAAATTGATTTAAATAATAACGGTAAAAAACTGACGCAGACGGAGTTTCCGAATAATTATGGTCTGAAGAATAAGCCTGTAAAGAATTTGTATTTTCTTACAGAAACTCAGGCATCAGGCCTCAAAATTGAATACAGCGATGATAGTATCGCAATGCTTTATTTTGAACCGGATTTTGAGATGAAAGGCCAGGTTACAGGGAAGATCCTGTCTGATAGGGATGTTGTTTACGAGCCCATTACTTTCAATCTAACTAAACTGGTTGCAGGTAAAGATATAAATTATTACTACAAAGTTGAGAAAGACGGGGTCAATGAAGACTGGAAGCCTTTTGCCGCTAAGGACAGTGTGCTTTTAGATGCTCCAGGAACTTATATAATTAAGGTTAAAGCCACCGGTGGATTCGCGTTTGGAAATGAAATCTCAAAGACAATTACCATTATTAAAAGAATTGAAAGCATATCAGTAGCTCCAGATCCAATTGAATTGGATGTCGAAAAGTCAATATCCTTTAACGTGGAAATTTCACCAGCTGATGCATCCAATAAAGAACTCGAGGTGTTCATTGAAGATACATCTATTGCTGCTTTAACCGATGTTTATTCAATTTTTGGAAAATCTGCGGGCGAAACGTATTTAATTGTCAGAACAAAGGACGGCTCCAATATTGAAAAGAAAATTAAAGTGATCGTAACCGATCCATACATTGCTTTAGATGAAATAAAGTTTAATAAAGCTGTATATAAAATTGCCAGGGGAGACAGGCTCGCATTAAAAGAATTACTGATCTTCAATCCTTTTAATGCCACCGATCAGGAAATTGTTGAAGTACTCTCTGAGATGCCTGATAAAGTCCGTGCAATCAAGAGGGGGACTGAGTGGTACATTGAGGGTGTGGAAATAGGATACTCCAAGGTAACTGCAGCTGCTGAAAAGCAAAAAGACGGAAAGCAGCCGAAAGCCTCGGCTCTATTTGAAGTAGTGAATGAGGATGAACAAACTGATGATGGTCCTGCTGGGGAAGGTAAATGGTAAAAGAAAAAGGTGCTCATGTCAGCACCTTTTTCTTATTCTATTAATAGTTCATCAGAAAATATTTGAAGATGTTTTACAATTGGAAGGGTATCTATTCGCTGAAGAAGTACATTTTGATCGTAGTTCACAATAAAACGGGAATACTTATCCAGTTGAGATGATCTCGAGGGCAGCTCTTCGATGGATTTTACTTCACCGCGAATAGCGTTAATTATCAGCTTTTCTTTGGCAAAAATGCCTCCATTGATATAAAACAGCGAACCTACTCCATATAATTCTGCATCTTTTTCTGTATAGAAAAATCCTTTTAAAGGTTTTATCGTTTCATCTTCAGGGACATATGGCATTCCAGCTTCATTATCAGGATCGAAATTGCCAAATTCATTTATGCGTGTGAGCAGTAAATCATCTTTTGCCATCAGAACAAGCTGCTTTGTATTGTTTTCCGATCCTAAAATATTTACATTCGATATATTTGCACGTTTGCCTGCGTACACAACAGAATCAAAGATTACCTGATCATTCTCAGAAGGCTCTCCGGTTTCATCACCATTTATAGTAAAGGATCCATTGGAGATTATGGTTCCTGTCATTTCAATCGAAGTATTAAGCGCATTAATAGCAGTGTTTTTGCCTGACAATATATCACCGTTTACCTTAATGCCTTTACTGGATAGTTCGTCCTTATTTTGAGCATAGGATTCTATAACTATATCATTTGCCGAAATAATATTTTCATTCACCTCAAGCTTGCCGTTAAAATTAACAAGGTGAGTTCTCCCGGTTACTAATATATCTTCATATATTGTTAAATCTTCAAAATTCACGAGATAAAGGTCACCATCAACAATCAGCTTTTCATTCAATTCAAGAGAAGTATCCTCTGCCATAATCACCACATCGCCCTGGATAAGACCATTTAGCAGGGACGCATCTTCCGGTGTGTTTATAAGGTAACTCTTAAAATATGATTCATTGTTATTCCCTATTTCCTGCAAGATTTCGGGAAGCCCGGATTGCTTTTTTACTTGTTCTTCAATCAGAGTATTTAAAGCGAAAGAAGAAAGAATTCCGGATTTTATCTCTTCTGAAAACGTGCTTTCATTCCCGGCTCTGACAGCAGGAATCCCATTTGATGATAATAATTCATTGGCCTGTTCATTCATCGTTCTGTCAAAATCAATATTGATAAATTGGCTGTCATGCTTAAGCTCGGGGACATGTTCTTTATAAAAATTCTCTTTTACGAGCAGCGGAAGAAGGTTCGCTGTTGAACTATATAAATCCCCACTTATCGAAGACATATTCGTAACAGTTTTCTCTTTACTTCCATCTCTTAATTCGTATTCAGCATCTTCATTTGTTGTTAATCGGTTAGCATACACATTCCCGGAGAAGTTTGCTGACCCATTTAAAATTAGACCGGAGCCATTTTCATCAGAAAAAGAGCCGGCAGCATATTTCAAGAAACTTGGAAGGGGCGACAAGATGATCCTTTTCCTGAGGGTCCGTGTAATTTTACCTTCTGTTTCAACAGGATTTTTAGTAACTATAATGATGTCTAATACTCTTGTGAAATCATTTTCCAGTTCAATATTAAAGGTATCATAATTTGATATGTCATCCATGCAAGGTGCAGAGGAATCTATAAAGCTAGCACTGCTTCCTGACAGGTCAATGATATTCAAACAGCTTATATTATCCTCTGTTTTATAAGGCACGATTAAGTCATCTTTCAGCTTTTTCTTCAGGTCTATATCAAAATCACTCCGCACATAAAGTTTTCCTTCAATGTTCTTTCTCCGGTAATCTTCAAGAGGAAGGCTCGGCAGAATTCCTGCCAATTCGGAGGTCATTTGGTCGATTACCTTTACAGAATTATATGTAATGGAGATATCACTCTCCCTCGTTTCTGTTCTTTTGGCCCCGCCCAGAGAAGCAGCCAAAATACTCATTCCCAAAACGGTAAATATAAGAGACATTAATAAAACAGTAATAAGGGTATTGCCCCGCTCATTTTTCAGCAAATGATCACCTCTTAAAATCCAAACTTACTATCAAGCTCTAATTTTTCTTCAAGCCTTTCATGATCGAGCTTAAGCATTAATTCAATCATTCCCTGCGTACATTCTTCCTCATTTTTATTATTAGATTCAGAACAAGAGACTTCTAATGCGGATTCGCTGAAATCAGCTGCAGAAGTAATCTCTGCGCTATCAATTGAGATTGCTTTCCGGGTGCTGTCATTTTCAGAATCAGTTATTTCAATCCTGACTACCTGCTCCTCTTCATTCGCAGCGTTTTGATTTATGGTATAAAAAATCTGCTGTTCTTTTTCTTGTCTAGTTAGAGATGTACTTGATGAATTTACCAGCTCAATACAATTTTTTTCACCGCATTCTCTGACGTAGTCAAAAGGAAAAGAATAAAATGTGTTCATGATCATTGTTGCTGTATAATCGGCATCATCCCGCAGCTGTCCCTCAATGCCAATCTTATTGTAGAGCTTATACCCCGAAGTGAATACTCCATAAATAATCGGAAGAATAATACTGCTGATTACCAGAACGGCAAGCAATTCATAAAGAGTGGCACCGCGCTCATCGAAGATCTTCACTTTTTATTTCTCCTTCTATTTCTGTAAATTCTTCTTTTCCGTTGATCTCCCAGGTAACAGTCGCTGCCAGAGGCACAAAAAAGGAGGAGTGTTCTCCTTTAGCAGGATTTATATTCTCAACTTCGTTTTTTGGTAAATTAATAGTTACATTGTACTCAATATTATTTACTATAATTGGACTGCAGTTTGGTTCAGGAGTTTCACCATTCCAAAATATTTTATTAGCACGATCACAAATTAGAAGATTAAGGTAATCACCTTTATCATTTCTAAACTCTTCTCTTACTTCTATAAAATTTTCTTTCTCAATATGCATTAAAGCATTTCTTGCAACATTGACAGCTGCCGTTTTCTTTTCATTCATATTGGCATAAGTGTAAGCCTGAGAAAAAAACTTCATAGTTCCCATTAAAACAATCCCTAATATTGTGAGTGAAACAAGTACTTCCACAAGGGTTAAGCCTTTGGAACCAGTAAGCAATTTTTTATATATCATAGCCCACTCCTTCTTTCAAAATACCTATTTGTATTATACAATATTTAATAGCAAGATTTGTATTTATAGGTCGAATTATGTATTTTTTGATAAGTTTAGCTGTTAAGTCTTAAAAAGAAAGGAGAGATAGAATGGTCACCTTTGCTTTTGCTTTGGCATCTTTAGTTTTCATTATTCCTGCTGTTTATTTCATTCCTTCAGGACTAACTAAAAAAGGAAAAATGTATGTCATTGTAGTTTCCGTTTTGCTGGGGATGCTTGGGCTGACAGCAAAAGAATTGTTTTCTGAATGGCAGGCAGCACTTATTCTTTTGCTGCTTTTAATGACGGGTACCTATCTGGCCAATAATAAAATCAAAGGATTATTTCATGCAGGTGAAGAAACAGGTGCTTTCTCCTCAGTCATATTGGAAACAGGGATTGGTAATGAGAATTTGAATGAAAAGAATGCAGCAGACCAGGAGGCTGATAAACCAGCTTTGCCTATACTGGTACAACAGGAATCAGAAGAAGACCGTGCAGAATTAGACTTAATAGATTTTAGCAGCGAAGAAAATACGAATAGTCAAATTGACTTGGTTATAGAAAATATTATGACAGATCCTTCAGAAGAAAAAAAGCGATCAGGATGATCTCAATTGGGATGAAATTGAAAATATGCTGTTAGAAGGAGCAAATGAGGATAATGCTCCGAAAATAGATGAAAAAGATACAGTGGAGAACACATTGGATCCAGCCATTCCGGAGATCGATTATCTCGCAGAACTGGAAGGTATGATGAATGAAGAAATGGGAAGTTCCGTTCATTCCGACATGGAAATTAATGGAACGGAAGATCTGGCTATTCAAGATGAGATAAAGCTTTCCGATAATGTACTTGAAGAATACTTTGAAAGTCTTAATCCTATGGACGATTCTGATGATGCCAGCGCTTTTAATCCGGCTGGAGAGAATGAAATCGCTTCTGAGGATTCAAGTGAATACGACTCTTCCGTATATATTGATGAAGCGGCGTCTGCTGCTGAAACTGAAATCGGAATAGACGATGAACATGAGCAGGAAACGGCACTGGAAAAGAAAATGGAGGCTGCCGATCAAGAAAGCAGAGCAGTATTCCAGAGTCAGATGTTCCAGCTGATTGCACCACAGCTTGAGCTGGCCCGGAATAGCCTGGATAAAGATAGTTACGAAATGTTAGTGATTGGCTGTATGAATCCTAATATGCAGCCCTCTGATTATTACACATTTGCGAGATTACTATTTGATCACTATATCATTCATAAAGAGTTTGATAAATTACTGGAATTTGCCGAAAGTCTTGAAGCAAGATTTTCTGCTTATCCTGTCCTTGTTGAGGAAATCAGGTTTATCCAGAAGTCCTATGCTGCTGCAGCCAAGAGAAAAAACTATAAATAAGGTGATGTTAAGATGAAAAAAAGTACAGAAATTACAGGTCTTCCTATTATCTCTATTCAGGAAGGCCAGGAAATTGGGACAGTGAAAACATTAGTCATAAATCCTGAAAAAGGTTCAATCGATTTCTTAACAATCGAGCACGAAGATTGGCAAGTCAGTGTAAAGGCCATTCCATTCAAAAAAATTATTGGTATTGGAGAATACGCGGTTACAGTGGAAAGTGACCGTGCGGTAATTGATTTAAATGAAATCCCAATTGCAAATCAGCTGGTAAACAAAAAGATTCGCATTACCCAAACTAAGGTAATGACACGAAAAGGCCAATTATTGGGGGAAACAGCGGAGTTTTACACAGATGAAGATACAGGAAACATTCTAGGTGCTGAAATTCAGCTTTCAGATGCTTCTGCAGTATTAGCTGCTGAAGAAATCTTAACATACGGTAGGGATATTCTTATTGTAAAAGAAGACGCATCTGAAAGATTTCTAAACAGTGTATCATTGCTGAACCCTATAATGAGCAATGAAGTCCTTCCAAGTGAAGGAGAAAACATGGATCACCTTCAATCATTGAAAAATAAACAAATGGAATTATTAGTCGGCAAAGAATTAGAAGCGGATATATATGACTTAAATGGAAACATATTGTTCCCGTCCGGGCGGATTTTATCCGAACAGGATGTACAGATTGCTCAAGAAGAAGGCCCCAATGTGGTTGTAAACCTGTCAATGAATGTGAATGCATAATTGAAGGAGGAAGCTCAATGTGAGGAATCCTCAGATTATAAAGCTGTTTTTGATTACGGCACTCTGCACCTCGTTTTTATTTAGCTTTTCATATTTTGGAACTGCAGCTTACGGAAAGCTTTTTTCCGATCAAGGCGAATTTGCTTCTGGAACTTTTATCGGAAACGAAGATGTAACAGATATGGATAAGTCAAAGGTCCTAACCTATATGACAGAAAAGCAGGCACAATGGGTTAAAGAAACGGTTCTGACATTGCAATTTCAGGAAGTAACAAAAGACGTCAAGGACATCCCGGCTTTCTATAAATTTGATGTAGAACAAAGTATTTCTCTGGCAGTGTCAGGCAAAAAAAATCAGCTTATCGCAAAAATAGATGAAGAAAAACTCAATGCTATTCTGGAAGAAATACTGCCTGAGCTTTATGCAGAAGGCATCGATCAGCAGACTCTCATAGCAGACCTTCTTATGTATGCAACCCTGCTTGAAAGCGGCAATCATACGATAAAACTGCAAAATTATTTATCCGGAGACCTTATTGAGGATGAGGTGATTGCTGAATCATCAACTAAAATCTCCGGAAAAGAAAATGTTATCAATATGTGGGAAGGCAATGAGGCCAGCATCGAAGTTGCTCCGCATTCGCAGATTTCTTTTCTTGATCTGGCTGAAGAAAGAGGAGGTCTGCAGTTCGAGGCAGACGAAATGAGCATCATCTCATCAGCCCTATACAAAGCCCTGCTGAACACTAACTTTATGATTACAGAAAGGCATATTGGAAGGCTGCTTCCGGGCTATATTGAACCGGGTTTTGAGGCCAGAGTGGACTCTGAAAAACAAATGGATTTCATTTTTACTAATCCAAATGATCATAAATATGTGATTAATTTTCAGCAGCTTGACAAGCTTTTGTATGTTTCTGTTAAGGGGCCTAAGACGATTTACACGTATCAGCCTTCTCTTAAAGATAAGCAGACTTTTAAGCCGAAAACAATTATTCAGATAGATGCCAAGCTGCCATTTGGACAAAAACGAATCGGAACTGAAGGCAAAGAGGGCATCCTGGTAAATGTATATCGCGATCAGGTTGATGAAGCTGGAAAAATAATAAGCTCCGAGAAAATATCGGAAGACTTCTATCCGCCAGTACATGAGGTCCTCATATACAGTCTGGCTATTAAGAAAGATAAAACGGACGACTCTGCTGATTCGGCAGATAATGTACCTGAAGACAGTGTAAGCATTGAGGATGAAAAATCAGAATCAGATGCTGAAAAAAACTCACCTGAACAGAAACCTGACAATAAGCAAAATGAAACAGGCATCAATAAAGGAACCACCCGGAATGCAAATGAAAATGATCAAGATCTTTGGGGATTAGATAATGAAGCCGTCAAATAATAAGTTAAGGCAGTGATGGATATGAAGCAGATGCGCAAGAGACTGGGAGATTTACTGGTTGACGCCGGCCTTATCACCGAGGAACAGCTTCAAACATCTCTTAGAGAAAAGGATTCTAACCAAAAGCTCGGTGATGTTTTGCTTCAAAAAGGATTTATTACAGAACAGCAGCTGATTGAGGTTCTTGAATTTCAGCTTGGGATTCCCCATGTCAGCTTGTATCGCTATCCATTTGATACGAAGCTTTTCAGCATTGTGCCAAAAGATCTGGCGAAGCGGAATCTCCTCATTCCATTAAAGAAAGACGGAGAGAAGTTATTTGTAGCTATGGCAGATCCTATGGACTTTTACACAATTGATGATTTGCGGTTATCAACAGGCTTTCAAATTGAAGCAGCCATTGCAACAAAAGATGATATTCTCCGGGCAATCAATAAATATTACGATATGAATGAAGGGTTTGAGGAACTGCTGGGAACAGCGGGGAATCCTGAAGCAGCTGATGATAAACAGATGGTTGATGAAGATTCGCCTGTTGTCCGGCTTGTTAATCAGATCATTGCCAGTGCAGCTTCTTTAAAGGCGAGTGATATCCATCTTGATCCCCAGGAAACAAAGGTGCTGATCAGATACCGGATTGATGGCGTTTTAAGAACGGAGCGTGTTCTTCCAAAGCATATGCAAAGTGTGCTTTCAGCCCGCATTAAAATCATGTCCAATCTGGATATTACTGAGCACAGAATTCCCCAGGATGGAAGAATAAAGATTAATATTGATTTTCATCCGGTAGACTTGAGGGTTTCCACATTGCCCACGGTGTACGGCGAAAAAATTGTGCTGCGTTTGCTGGATTTAAGCAGTGCTTTGAATGACATCCATAAACTTGGCTTAAATAAATTAAATCTTCAGAGATTCATAGAAATGATTGAAAAGCCTACAGGCATTGTTCTAATAACCGGTCCTACCGGTTCCGGGAAATCTTCTACTTTATATGCGGCTTTAAATCGCCTGAACAGTGAAGAAGTAAATATTATAACGGTTGAAGATCCGGTTGAGTATCAGCTTGAAGGAATCAATCAGATTCAAGTAAATTCCAATGTCGGGATGACGTTTGCAAAAGGTTTACGGGCCATTCTGCGTCAGGATCCCAATATCATTATGGTAGGGGAAATCCGGGATAGGGAAACAGCGGAAGTTTCCATTAGAGCATCATTAACGGGGCATTTGGTGCTTAGTACATTGCATACAAATGATTCATTAGGCTCCATCACCCGCCTGCTTGATATGGGTGTTGAACCATTTCTTGTTGCATCGTCTTTGAGCGGAATTGTCGCACAGCGTCTGGTAAGGAAAGTCTGCCGGGATTGTTCAGAGGAACAGCAGCCGGCTAAGCGGGAAATAGAGATCTTTGCAAAAAGAGGCTTAAAACTTGAGAAGGTTGTGCGGGGGAAAGGCTGTTCCTCCTGCAACATGACTGGATATAAAGGAAGAATCGCCATTCACGAAGTGCTGGTTATTAATGATGAGATGCGTAAAATCATTATGAATGGTGAATCATTTTCAAAGCTTCGGGATTACGCAATAAGAAATAAAACAGTTTTTCTTATTGATGATGGACTGCTAAAAGTAAAACAGGGCATTACAACTACCGAAGAAGTATTACGGGTAGCTATACCTGATTAGGAGTACGGTATGAAGACAAAAATAGACTATCTGTTGAGGGCTGCGTATGAGCTGAAGGCTTCGGATCTGCATTTGACCGTTGGGGTTCCCCCTGTCATACGGATTAATGGTGATTTAAAAAAATATGGGAAAGAAAGTTTGCGTCCGGAAGATACCGAGGGTATGGCTAAAGCTATTATTCCTGCGAACATATGGAAAAAGTTTGAGGAGAATGGCGAGCTGGATTTCTCTTACGGAATACCCGGGCTGTCCCGTTTCAGAGTCAATGCTTATTTTCAGCGGTCATGCATCTCACTGGCCATCCGTGTTGTTCCTACACGAATTCCTGCTTTAGAAGAACTTGGGCTTCCTCCTGTCTTAAAAAAGGTGGCGGAAAAGCCTCAGGGGCTAGTCCTGGTGACAGGGCCGACGGGAAGCGGAAAATCAACGACATTAGCTTCAATGATTCATTACATGAACAAGACGATGAGGAAGCACATTATTACGCTCGAGGACCCGATTGAATATCTGCATAAGCATGGAAATTGCATTATTGACCAGCGGGAAGTTGGGTTTGATACAAAGCATTTCGCAAATGGATTAAGAGCTGCTTTGCGTCAGGACCCGGATGTGATTCTTGTAGGGGAAATGCGTGATTTGGAAACCATCCAAACAGCCATAACAGCGGCCGAAACTGGCCATTTAGTACTTGGCACACTGCATACCTCAAGTGCTCCAGCTACGATTAACCGAATTATCGATGTATTTCCGCCTTCCCAGCAGGTGCAAATCAGAATACAGCTTGCCTCTGTATTAGTGTCAATTATATCGCAGCGCCTTTTTCTCACATCAGACAGGAAGGGCCGTCATGCAGCTACAGAAGTGCTCATGAATAATTCGGCTGTGGCAAACCTGATCAGAAATGAAAAAATCTATCAGATTACTAATGTGATGCAAACGTCACGCGCCCAGGGAATGCATACACTCGAGGCAAGTATTACTTCTCTATTGGAAAGCGGAAAAATCGCCAAAGAATCAGCATTGCCGTACATACAGGAAAAGGTGACTGATCATGCCCCGCTATAAATACAGCGGGCGTGACCGCAAAGGGAAAAAGTCTGGAATTGTGACAGCTGTTTCTAAAAGGGAAGCCATGCTTCAGCTAAAGGAAAGCGGTATAAGAGTTCAGGATATTCAGGAAATGCCTGAGACGTTCTTAACGAAAGAAATAACAATTGGCAATCCGGTCAAGCTCCAGGACTTTGTCATCTATCTGCGCCAGTTCGCCACTTTGCTGAAAGCAGGCGTTACAGTTGTAGAATCAACCGCTATACTTGCGAAGCAAACAGAAAGCAAAGCACTCAAGAGAGCATTAATAGCAGTCGAACAGGATTTGCGTGATGGACTTCCGCTTTCAGATGCTGCGTCAAGGCATAAAAAAATCTTCAGCGGAATGTTCGTCAATATGATCAAAGCAGGAGAAGCAGGCGGAAATATGGACGAAACGCTCGAAAGACTTGCGGTCCATTATGAAAAACAGCATTACACAAAGCAGAAAATCATCTCAGCACTTGCCTATCCGATAACTGTCGGCATAATAGCTATTGCAGTAGTTATCTTTCTGCTCGTTTCCGTTGTGCCTACTTTTGTGGAAATGTTCAATGATTTCGGAGGAGAACTCCCTGCCATTACACAATTTGTTCTGTGCTCCAGTGAGTATATGCAGCAATACTGGTGGTTTGTCATCATCTTATTTTTGGCGGTCTTTACGGGCATTGTGTTAATTCGCAACAATAAAGCCAGTAAATATTATCTTGATTATTTTCTGCTGAGAATGCCGATTTTCGGGAAGATTCTTCAGAAAGCAGCTATAGCAAGAATGACAAGGACCCTAAGTTCCCTGTTTACGAGCTCGGTGCCGATTCTCCAGGCACTCAGCATTGTGGAAAGTATTGTAGAAAATGAAGTAATGGCAAAGGTGATTGCAAAATCAAGAGATTCACTGGAGCAGGGGAATTCTCTGACGGAACCAATGAAAAAACACTGGGTTTTCCCGCCGCTGGTGTCACACATGATTGCGATCGGGGAAGAATCAGGATCGCTGGATGCAATGCTTGGGAAGGTAGCTGACTTTTACGAAAAAGAAGTAGAAAGCGCCACAGACAGACTAAAATCACTCATTGAACCGCTCATGATTGTCTTTCTGGCCAGTATCGTCGGGACTATAGTCACATCTATTATGGTACCGATGTTTGAAATCTTCCAGCATGTTGGATAAAAATTTACAAAATATTAAAAAATTCGACTGTTAGCAGATAAAGTATTTAGTATAATAGTACCATGATAGGTAAAATAAACTACTAGTTTGAGAGGGAGAGTAAAAATGCTTAAGAATTTAAGGAAAAGACTTAAAGATCAAAAAGGATTAACGTTAATTGAATTGCTTGCGGTTATTGTTATTTTGGGGATTATTGCGGCGATTGCGGTGCCTAGTATTGGTGGGTTGATTAATAAGACAAAAGAGGATGCGAAAGTTGCAGAAGCGGTGCAGATTGTAAATGCCGCTAAACTGTTTATAACAACAAACCCTTCGGAAAGGGAACTAAACCATTCAGATCTTGAGAGTTACTTGGACAAAGTAGATGATACAACATATACGGTAGAAGTTACGAAAGACGAAGAAACTGGTAAGTTTTCATATTCATTAACAAACCATGAAGGTGGAAATATCGCTGCTGGAAGTAAGAGAAATACAACTATAACTGAAGAAAACCTGCTTAAGTTTAGTGGGAATTAATTCAAATTAATGCTTTTGTTTTATTGCTTTTTGTTTTTAATCGGTTCCATCCTAGGCTCCTTCTACAACGTAGCAGGCCTAAGAATCCCGCAGAACCAGTCTATTGCAGCACCGCGGTCCCATTGCCCGCACTGTAAGCATACTCTATCACCTCTGGAACTGGTTCCAGTCTTATCGTATATATTTCTTGGCGGAAAGTGCCGGCGCTGTAAGGCGCCGGTTTCAGCCTTATATCCGGCTGTTGAGCTTTCCACGGGAATCTTGTTTGCCGCAGCTCCGCTGATTATGGGCTGGACTGCTGAATTGTTTGTTGCCTGGACGGTAATTTCTCTTGTAATCATTGTGTTTGTATCTGATTTCAAATATATGATCATTCCAGATAAGGTTTTGCTGTTTTTTGCTGCTGTCTTAATAGCAGAACGCATTTTCATACCGCTCTCTCCATGGTGGGACAGCTTAGCAGGTGCAGCACTCGGTTTCTTCCTTCTGCTGCTGATAGCAGTAATCAGCAAAGGCGGCATGGGAGGTGGAGATATCAAGCTGTATGCCGTCATCGGCATTGCTTTGGGTGTAAAGCTTGTTTTACTTTCATTTTTTCTGGCAACTTTGTTCGGGGCGACCCTTGGAGGCCTTGGCATGATTCTAGGAATTGTTCAAAAAGGCAAGCCCATCCCGTTTGGCCCATTCATAGGGATTGGGACATTACTGGCTTATTTTTACGGCAGAGAAATAATTGAGTGGTATTTTCATTCATTCCTATAAAGGGCATGACATTTGAAATAAGAGCTGGAATATTCCGGCTCTTATTTTTCCCTAGGCAAATCTAACATAAATAAGGAGTTTTTCATCATGGCAATACGATTTCTTCCCGGAAAAAAGAAGCATGTAAATTTAATTATCAAAGACCATGTTATTCGTTATGCAGAACTGAAAAGTCAGCGTGATTTGGATCTGGCAAAATGGGATGAAAGGTTTCTGCCGCCGGGAATTATTAAGGATGGGAAGATCCAGGATTATGATACACTTGCTCTTATCCTTGAAGAATGCGTCAATGGGTGGAAAATAAAAAACAGGCAGGTATATTTTACTGTACCTGATCCTTTTATTGTTTTGAGAAAGCTGACCATACCCGGGGATGTCCAGGAGGATGAGATTAAAGGCTATTTATATATGGAACTCGGCACCAGCATCCATCTGCCTTTTGAAGAGCCTGTTTTTGATTATCATGTTCTCGGGGCTAATCATCAGAATTCAACTGAAATTTTGCTGTTCGCCGCACCTGAAGAAGTTGTCTTGGAATATACCGAACTATTCGAGGATGCCAAACTCCGTCCTGCAGCTGCAGATATCTCTTCTCTCGCACTGTATCGTCTTTATTCCAGCTATTTTGAAGAACAGCAATCAGAAGCTATCATGCTTATTCAGATTGACCTGATTTCTGCAGTATGCAGCATTTTCAAATCAGAAATACTGTATTTATGAGAAACATTGCGATTGAAACAGATCTCAGCAAGTGGGGAACAGCAGCAATGCCTAATGGAGAAAAGAAGATAGAATATAGCGGCAAAGAAGAAGAAGTGCTGCATCCCCTATTAGATATTTACAATGATTTTGAAAAAGTAATGAATTTTTACCGGTATTCATTAAATCAGGGACAGCGCCAAATTAGCAGAATCATCGTAACCGGCGACCACCCTTGGCTAGAAAACATTCATAGGGATATAAAAAACAGAATGGAAGTGCCAGTTGTTTCTTTCAAGGACTGCCTGAACAGCGGACAGTATGAGCTGCTGAAGCAATCAGCTTTCCATGTGAATATTGGACTTGGCTTAAAAGAGGGATAGCACATGCAGGTTGACATTAATCTTCTTCCTCAAAGGGAAAAAAGGACTAAAAACATCTATATTGCTTTAGGTATTATTGTTGTTTTGTTTATTGCTGCATTCTTGTTTGTGTTCTTAACAGTCGAAAAGAAAAACACTGAGCTTCTTCAAATTGAGAAAAGAATAACCCAGACAAATGAAAATCTTGAAGCTCAGCAGGCAAAGCTTGCAGAATATCAATCTTCCAATGCGGCAGAAGAGCTGAAAATTGCCATTGAATGGGCAGAAAGGCAGCCATTCGAATTAGTCTTCCTTATGGAACAGATAACCAGGCTTCTTCCTGAACGAGGGTTCGTGATAGAATTTGAGCTGGATGAAGAAAATAGAGTCAAACAGATTGTTCAATTTGACGCTAAAAGCGAGGCCGCCTATTATTTGCATAGTCTGACAGAATTGCCGTGGATTGATGAAGCGATAATAAGCGAAGCTAAAACTGCAGACATCTTAAAAGACGAAGCAGCTGAGCTTAGAAAACAAGCAAACATACAGCCAAGATATTATGCAGAATATGAATTAAGAATTAACCCGGCATTGCTTAATGAGGCTGCCGAAATGGATGAATCCAAAGGTACAGAGGATAAGGAATCCTCCGCGCAGCAAGGGGAAGGAGATGATTCTCCGTGAACCGGGAAATTTCCAAAAAGCAGCTTGTATTTATTTTGCTTGCATTAGTTTTAATAGCCGGAATCGTTTTTGGAAGTTATTATCTCTTAATTAAACCGGTGAATGAAAAAATGGACAGGAAGCAGTCTGAGCTGCAAATGGCCACTCAGCAATTAACCATTATTGAGAATAATCTTCAGCAGCTGAATGAGGAGACCATATTGAGTACGGGTGAACTTCAAAAGCAGGTTCCTGTCAAAAGGCTTCTGGATCATCTTCTTTTGGATATCGAAAAATCTGAAATTATTTCAGATGTCAATATCATAGAAATGAAGATGAATGGTACAGAAAGTGATGAAGAAATCGACCTTTCTGAAGAAGAAGAAAGTAAGCCTCAAGAAGAAAATTCTGAGACGGAGCCTGAAACGGAGGATCCGAAAGAAAACTCAGGAACAGATCCATTGATAGAAGAGAAGCTGCCAAATGGCATTAAAAAGGTTTCGATTGTTCTAAACGGGCAGGCAGATACTTATTTTGAGATGGAAAGTTTCATTAAGAATTTATTGGATTTAAAGAGGATCCTTAAGGTAGAAAGTTTGAAATATACGGGCTTTGATGAAATTGTGAGTGTCATGCAGGAAGACCAGATGGTGGAATTTGAATTGGCGATAGCAGCCTATTACTACCCTGAATTGGCAGAGCTGCAGAAGGAGCTCCCTCCTTTGGATACTCCGATAATATCCAATAAAAGAAATCCATTAAGCAGCTTCTCTGAACTGGAGGCTGAGGAGGATAATCAAACACCTTAACCAAAAAACGAAGAGGAGCTTTATATTAGAAATGAAATGATCAGCGGAAGTATGCTGTCGGAAAAAGCAACATTTTTTATGCTCGCTGATGCTGACTTCATTGATCCCATCAGGGACCCTGATACAAAGAATCTTCTGCAGCCTTCGGAGAGTACTTATGCTGTTGTCAGCGGAAAATCCATAACGGCTGTTTGCTTTATAGGAGAAAAACGGAGTTTATGCTATTCAAATGGCAATGAAGGTATTCCCATAAATAAACTGGATCCAGATTTCATTACTGAGAATTAGCCAAAAATCCGAATGAAAAATTTGACGAAATCCTTCCGTAACAAGACGACAAAAGTCTTGTTATTTTTTTTTTCCATTATGTTAGGATGAAAACAATTCAGGAAACGGTGTGGAAGGGAGGATGAGATGTGGACAAGCCTAAAAGCGAAAAAACAATCACGATTAAGATAAATGGCAAGGACCGTCCGTTTCAGGAGAAAAAGGAAGAAAAGAAGGGAAAATCATGGGAACTGAGACAGCTGGATAGAAAGCAGGAACAAACTGAATTTTTCACTTCCATACAAACAGCGGCCGGCAAAGAGGCGGATGACAGCTTTGACTGGATTCTGCCGGAAGAAACGGAAGATGAGGATATAAAGGAATATAAAATAGCAGCTCCTCCTAAATCACCAGCTAAAAATGGGCTGAGTACACTGGCCAGGAAATTCCGGGGAAGAAATAAGCAAGGATTCTTAACATCCATTTTTCTTGCTGTCTTTTTTGCTGTCCTGCTGGGGACCAGCTTCGGGTTCATCATGCTAAAGCTGGTATTTACTGATCAGGCAGCTGAAACTGTGGCTCCTCCAATTAATGAAACTCCGGAAGCCGCAAATCAGCAGACCCCTGCTGCGGCAGCAGATTTAGAAACAATTAAAACATATGTAGTTCAAGGCGGCGTTTTTTCAAACAATGATGCAGCACAGCAAATCCAGAAAGCGAATTCTCAAAAAGGGGTTTATAGTCAATCCATAAAAATGGGAGAGCAGACTTTTCTTTTTTTAGGGGTATCAGGCAGCCTTGATGAGGCCAAGGAAATAGGCGCCGATCTAAAAAGCGAAGGGATTGACGTATTTGCAAAAGAAGTTGCCTTTGGAGGTAGAGCAATTGAAGGGGTAAATGCCGAAGAGAAAAAACTGGCTGAAATTGCTCCTGTTTTATATCAAAGCCTTTCAGCAGGTGCAGCCAGTGCCTCTCTCGGCAGATCCATAACTCCTGAAACGGCTGAGAAAATAGAAAGCTACATCAAGACAGTGAATGAACTGCAGGCCGATCAAATTCAAAATAAAAACCTGATTTCAGTTAGAGAAGAACTATTAAATGCTTCAAAGCAAATAGACACATACCAGCAGTCAGGTGATGGTGCAGCAGCAGGTAAAATTCAGGAGCACCTGCTGGGGTTTCTTGCAGCTTACCAGTCACTGCTTCAGTCAGACGGGCAGTAAGGACCCTGCATAATGTGCCATAATGTTATCCGATTCGAATATTTTCTGGGAAATATCACATATTAAGCGGAGTCTGTTCGGGAAATTTAGACAGACTCTTTCTTTTTGTCATTATTCGATATTTTATGATAAAAATATCGCAAATTACTTCTTTAAAATTGTTTGTCTGGCATTTTTTTGATACGATTAACCTGTATCTCCCAATTTGATACAATAAAGGTAAGGTGATTACATGCAAAACCTCATTTTAGCCTCTTCTTCCCCGCGGCGAAAAGAACTTCTTGAAAATCTTCATTTGCAATTTGAAGTCTCCAGCAGTGATGTCGATGAAAGTTTTGATCCAGTGCTGAAACCAGGAGAGATCGTGAAGGAGCTTGCCCATAGAAAGGCAAAGGCCGTATTTAATAAGCATCCTGATTCATATGTAATTGGATCAGATACAGTTGTTGTTAAGGACGGCACTGTTTTAGGAAAACCAGACAGCAGCAAGGAAGCCTTCACTATGCTGAAAAGTCTGTCTGGAACCACTCATTCTGTTTACACAGGTGTATCCATCATGACGCCTGAAGAAAATGCCATTACATTTTATGAAAAAACCGATGTGGTGTTCTGGGAGTTAACAGATGAAGAAATTAACTCTTATATTGGCACCGGTGAACCCTTTGACAAGGCAGGGGCATATGGAATACAAGGCATTGGCAGCATGCTTGTAAAGAGTATAAGCGGAGATTATTTCTCAGTTGTCGGTCTACCTGTCTCCAGAACGGTTCGTGAATTGAGGAAAGCAGGATATTCGCTTCCTTAATATACTTCTTTCATCTTCAGCTCCCTGATCCCAAAAGTTTAGGGAGGAAAATATGCAAACAGATTCTCTTTTAATTAAAGATTTCCCTCAAGATGAGCGTCCTCGTGAGCGCTTTGTCCAAAATGGTCCACAGGGATTGTCCAATCATGAACTGATAGCGATATTACTCAGAACTGGCACGAAAGATGAATCAGTACTGCAATTAGCGAATAGGCTTCTTACCCATTTTGAAGGACTCCGGCTGTTAAAGGATGCATCCCTGGATGAAATAACGGCCATTAAAGGAATAGGATCGGCAAAGGCAATTCAAGTGCTGGCAGCAGTTGAAATTGGCCGGAGGATTTCAAATCTCACATATGATGACAGATATATTATCCGTTCGCCTGAGGATGGGGCAAATTATGTCATGCATGAAATGCGATTTTTGTCTCAGGAACATTTTGTATGCCTTTATTTAAATACAAAAAATCAGGTGCTTCATAAGCAGACCATCTTTATTGGAAGCCTGAACGCTTCGATCGTCCATCCCAGAGAGGTCTTTAAAGAGGCATTTCGCAGGTCGGCTGCGTCCATCATCTGCATTCATAATCATCCAAGCGGCGATCCGACTCCAAGCAAGGAAGATATTGAAGTAACCAAGAGACTTGCAGAGTCCGGAAAAATAATCGGCATCGATGTACTGGACCATCTTATCATCGGTGAAAATAAATTTGTCAGTTTAAAGGAAAAAGGGTATTTATAACACTATGTTTTTGTTTGACGTTAAGATATAATATTGGTTATGATTTTTGAGATGCCTTGCATTTTGGAGGCGGATTGTACTAGAAAAATAAAAGAAAATTCCATTAAAACACCTTACTTAGGAAAATGAGCAATTTGTATCAGAAAGGGAGATACCATTTATGTTTGGAATCGGTACTAGAGACCTTGGAATAGATTTAGGAACAGCTAATACACTTGTCTATGTTAAAGGAAAAGGAATTGTTGTCAGAGAGCCGTCAGTAGTGGCACTGCAGACAGATACTAAAAATATTGTAGCCGTCGGCAATGACGCAAAAAATATGATCGGCCGTACTCCCGGCAATATTGTTGCGCTGCGTCCAATGAAGGATGGCGTTATTGCGGATTATGAGACCACTGCTGTCATGATGAAATATTATATTAAACAAGCCAATAAAAATAAAGGCTTCTTCTCAGGGAAGCCGTATGTAATGGTTTGTGTACCATCAGGTATAACAGCCGTTGAAGAGCGCGCTGTTGTTGATGCAACCCGTCAGGCAGGCGCCCGGGATGCTTATACCATCGAAGAGCCGTTTGCCGCAGCAATCGGAGCTAATCTTCCTGTTTGGGAACCTACAGGAAGCATGGTAGTTGATATCGGTGGAGGAACTACTGAAGTAGCTATCATTTCCCTGGGCGGAATTGTTACAAGCCAATCGATCCGCATTGCCGGTGATGAAATGGATGATGCGATTATCAATTATATCCGCAAAAATTACAACCTGATGATCGGTGACCGTACAGCTGAAACAATTAAAGTGGAGGTAGGCTCTGCCGGAGATCCGGAAGGCGTCGAAAACATGGAAATTCGCGGACGCGATCTATTGACAGGTTTGCCAAAAACAATTGAAATTACTGCTGAAGAAATCTCAAAAGCATTGAATGATACAGTCTATGCGATTGTGGATGCAGTAAAAAATACTCTTGAAAAAACCCCTCCTGAACTGGCAGCAGATATTATGGATCGGGGCATTGTTCTGACTGGCGGAGGAGCGCTTCTACGCAATCTGGACAAGGTGATCAGCGAAGAAACGAAAATGCCTGTCCTTATTGCAGAAAACCCATTGGACTGTGTTGCAATAGGTACCGGAAAAGCTCTTGACCATATCGATTTATTCAAAACAAAAGCTAAAGAATCCAGATAATAGAGTTCTGAATAAGTAAAATAATAAAGCCCATTCACTTCTCTCAAGTGTATGGGCTCAAATTTGGTTTTTTATTGAGCATAAAATGATATCTTTGCAGATATATGTTATATTTTGTTGAGCAGTGCCTAAATGGCGCAGGCTTTCCTGAAAAAATACTATTCGAGGTGTAAAGGATGCCACAGTTCTTTCTGAACAAACGCCTGATTATTTTGCTTGTCAGCATTATTATTCTCGTGGCATTGATTGGGTTTTCTTTAAAGGATAGAGAAAATTTGACCTGGCCTGAACAATTTTTAAAAGATACCACCGGGTTTATACAAAATGCTGTTTCCAGCCCTGTGAATTATGTGGCGGGATTCTTTGAAAATGTCGAAGACTTGCAAAATACATACAAAGAAAATAAAGATCTAAAGACAAGGCTGGATGAACTCGCACGCCTTGAGTCTGAGGTTCAAAGGCTGAAAAAAGATAATACGGAACTTCGTGAGATTCTGGATAAGAAAGATTCTTTAAGTGAATTTGAGCCAAAGCAGGCAACAGTAATAGGAAGAAATCCCGACAGATGGCATGAGTTGCTTATTATTAATAAGGGGAAAAATGCCGGGATTGAACCGAATATGGCTGTTATTACGTCAAAAGGCCTGATTGGCAAAGTAAAAAGCAGCAATACATTTACTTCAACCGTCCAGCTTCTTAGTTCAATGGATCCGACCAATCGCATCTCAGCTAAAATTCAGGCAGGCGAAAATAACTTTTTCGGTCTGATTGAAGGCTATGATAAAGAAGAAGGCCTTCTGTTGCTTAAAAGAATTCCTTATGATGCTAAGGTTGAAAAGGATCAAAACGTTATTACATCAGGTCTGGGCGGTGTTTTCCCTGAGAGCCTTCCGATTGGGAAGGTTGTAGATGTTGTTCCAGATGAATTTGGTCTGACTCAGACCGCATATGTTAAACCGGGAGCAGACTTCTATGATATTGGACATGTAATGGTCGTTAAAAGAGGTGCATTACAGCCTGAACTAATGGAAATGGTTGATGAGAAGGAGGAGGAACTGTGAGAAGATTCCTTCTTCCTCTCATACTCCTGGCCTTATTTATCGGTGAAAGCATATTTGTTCAAGTAACTCCGCATGATTTATTAGGCAGCGGAAAAATAGCAGTTCCCCGTTTTCTGATGGCTGCCTTGCTTTTTTTGACCATTTTTGGTTCAAAAAAGCATGGAATTCTTTACGGCCTATTATTCGGGCTGCTTTTTGATATTGTGTATGTTGAAATTATCGGCATTTATTTGTTTCTTTTTCCGGTCATTGCTTTTATAACAAACAAACTAATGAGAATTCTTCAGACGAATATTGCGATGGCTTCCATAATTGTGCTTTTGGGCATCTCTTTCCTTGAGGCCGGTGTTTACCAGATGAACTTATTAATTCACCATACAGATATGGAATTTGCAGTCTTTCTTTCGTCCCGTCTCCTGCCTACTCTGATATTGAATGCCATTTTCATTATTTTAGCTGTCTACCCGTTTAAAAGACTTTCTGAAAAATTTGCAGATAGCTTAAACGAATAATTGTTTGAAGTGATATAATTTCACAATGCAGAGAAAGAAACCGGATTACTCCGGTTTCTTTTAAATGAATAATTTTCAGTAAAAAAGGGATTTAGAAGGTTTCTGTCGAATTCTACCTTTATGGGCAAATAAGGATAAGGATAATCTACATATTTTTTATGAAATCTCCTGCGGGCTGTGTTTGAAATAAATGCCTGCTTAAAAATAGAGTGCAGCAGCACGAATGTGTTTCTTATCATTGAGGTGAACATCTTGAAATGAAAAAAAACCAAAACGTTACTATAAAAGGCACGAAAGATGGACTGACTTTGCATCTTGATGATTCCTGCTCTTATGGAGAACTGAAGAAAGAGCTTGACAGAAAGCTTTCAGAAAACTCCAGATCTGTTGAAGACCGGCTTCTTTCCGTGAGGGTACAAGTCGGAAACCGTTATCTCACAGAAGAGCAGCAGGAAGAATTGAAGGAGTTAATCAGGCAAAAGAAGAACCTGATTGTTGAGTCTATAAGCTCCAATGTCATTACCAAAGAAGAAGCTGAAAAACAGAAGGAAGAAAACGAAATTGTATCTGTTGCGAAGGTGATTCGTTCCGGCCAGGTTCTCGAAACTGCTGGAGATTTGCTTCTTATCGGAGACGTAAATCCAGGGGGCACTGTTATGGCAGGAGGAAACATCTTTATTATGGGGGCGCTAAAAGGCATAGCCCATGCAGGATGCCATGGAAATAATGAAGCCGTGGTGGTAGCTTCGCTTATGAAACCGTCCCAATTAAGAATCAGCAATTGTATTAATCGAGCTCCTGACAATGATCAGGATGAAGAAAAACGGGAAATGGAATGTGCTTACATTGATGAAAATGATCAAATTACAATAGATAGATTACAAGTTTTAATGCATCTGAGACCTAATATAACTAGATTGCAAGGGGGAAGCTAGGATGGGAGAAGCGATTGTCATTACGTCCGGAAAAGGCGGAGTCGGAAAAACGACTACTTCCGCAAATGTAGGTACTGCTCTGGCCCTTCAGGGAAAAAGAGTGTGCCTGGTGGATACAGACATTGGCCTTCGTAATCTTGATGTGGTGATGGGACTTGAAAACCGCATTATTTATGATCTGGTCGATGTAGTGGAAGGCCGGTGCAAAATACATCAGGCTGTGGTTAAAGACAAACGGTTTGAAGATCTGCTGTATTTGCTTCCTGCTGCTCAAACAAGTGATAAGACGGCTGTTACACCCGAACAGATGAAAAAGCTGGTCGATGAATTAAAGCAGGATTATGACTATATTGTCATAGACTGCCCTGCCGGAATAGAGCAGGGGTACAAAAATGCGGTTGCCGGTGCAGATAAAGCAATTGTTGTAACCACTCCGGAAGTTTCAGCTGTACGTGATGCCGACCGGATTATCGGCTTGCTTGAAAAAGAGGAAAATGTAGAGGCTCCTAAACTGATAATAAACAGAATTAGAAGCCATATGATGAAAAATGGCGACATGCTTGATGTTGATGAAATAACTGCGCATTTGTCGATTGATTTAATCGGAATAGTGGCAGATGATGATGAAGTAATCAAGGCATCGAATCATGGTGAGCCTATAGCTTTAAACCCTAACAGCAAAGCTTCGGTTTCCTACCGTAATATCGCCCGCAGAATACTTGGTGAAGCAGTACCCCTTCAGCCTCTTGATGAAGAGAATAAAGGTGTATTTTCAAAATTGAAAAAGTTTTTTGGAGTAAAATAAATCTATAGAACAAAAGCCGGGGAGCCATCTCCGGTTTATTTTTTTATTCAAGACACCACTTCAAGTCATACTCTATTTGGACAACTCATAAACTTGTACAAATAGAGTTAAATAGAAATGGTGGGGATATCATGAATTCAAGAGCGGATGAAATTCGCAAGAGAATTGAGCGGCGAAAAAAGGACAAAGAGAGATTCTCAAAAAAGAAAGATTCAATGGTTCTTTGGACAGAAGATGAAGAGCGGTACGGGTTTAATAAGCTGCCTTCATACGAGAGCAAACTCGATGAGGGAAACCACCCCTTATTTCGCAAGGAACTATTTCTTTTTAAATTGCTTGCTTCAGCCTGTGTTTTTTTATTCGCTGCCATTCTTTTTAAAAACCAGGCAGCGACTTTTGATCCTGCAAGAGATTTTGTAAAGACAGCAATGGAGAAAGATTTTCAATTCGCCGCAGTTTCCGGCTGGTATGAAGAACAATTTGGCAAACCGCTGGCCCTGCTGCCATTTTCAGATGGTAAAAGTGATGAGAAGAACGTTGAAGAAAATAGCGAGTATGCACTGCCTGCTTCTGCAAAGATCCTGGAAGAATTTGATGACAATGGACAGAGAATAACAATCGAAACAGGAAAGGAAGCTTCCATTGAAGCAATGAGTGAAGGGCTTGTACGGTTCGCTGGAAAGAAGGATGGTTTCGGAAATACGGTCATAATTCAGCATGGTGAAAAAAGTGAGTCCTGGTATGGCAATTTGGCTGAAATTAATGTGAATTTATATCAATATGTCGAAAAAGGAACCGGTATTGGTACGGCAGGTGACGCCGGTGATGGAGAAAAAGGCTCGTTTTATTTCGCGATTAAAAAAGATGATGATTTTATAGATCCGATCCAGGTGATCCCATTTGAATAAAATAACAGGGTTAATTACACATATTCATATTCATCCTTTGTTATGGGCGATTATCGGACTGTCTGTTGCGACTGCTCATTTTATGGAACTATGCATGCTGCTGCTGATTATCTTTGTTCATGAAATGGGCCATGCCGCTGCTGCATCCTTCTATTCCTGGAGAATAAAAAAGATTGCCCTCCTGCCATTTGGCGGTGTAGCGGAAATGGATGAACACGGGAACCGGCCGCTGAAAGAGGAGATTATAGTCATTATAGCAGGGCCGCTTCAGCATATATGGATGATGGGGGCGGCGCTGTTATTTTATGAGCTTTCCTGGCTGTCTGCTGATATTTTTCATCTGTTTATTCAATTTAATTTGATGATATTAATTTTTAATCTGCTTCCTGTATGGCCATTGGATGGAGGAAAGCTTGTTTTCTTATGGCTTTCTCTTAATCAGGCCTTTCCGGAAGCGCACAGAAAAACACTTTTCATTTCGGCTGCGGGTCTAATCAGTTTCATTATACTAACTTTGCTGACCTCTCCGGTAAACTTGAACATTTGGGTAATCCTCGCTTTTTTGGTGTTTTCGCTATATCATGAATGGAAGCAGAGCCGGTTCGTGTTTATCCGTTTTCTTCTCGAAAGGTATTATGGGAAGCACAGCGACTTTCGGACATTGAAGCCAATCGTTGTCCGGGAAGAGGAATTGGTTATTGACGTGCTGGAAAGATTTCAGCGAGGATGCAAGCACCCCATCATTGTTGAAAAGGACGGGAAAGAAAAGGGTGCATTAGATGAAAATGAACTGCTGCATGCATGCTTTGCGGAAAAAGTGCTGACAGCAAAAATAGGGGATTTGCTTTATGTTTACTGAAGAGCAAATTTTGTTTAACATGAATAAATAATGTTTTAAAGTGAGGAAATCGTTTTGAATAAGCTAGTTGTAAATTATGCATCAAGAGAGCGCCGATTTGTGCATTTAAAAGATAATAGGGTCGAGAAGCTATTTATTGACCAGCCGAAGCATCGTTCATCAGTTGGGGATATATACTTAGGCACTGTTGCAAAAGTAATGCCTGGATTGAATGCAGCTTTTGTAGAGATAGGTGAAGATCAAAGCGGATTCCTTCACCGGGACAAACTGGCATCTTATGTTTGTTCTGCCGAGGATTTGCAAGTAAAGGAAAAACGGAGCATTTCTTCTTTTGTCCATCAGGGAGAAAGAATACTTGTTCAAGTTGAAAAGGACGCTGCGGGCACGAAAGGACCAAGATTGTCAGGTTTGATTGAATTTTCAGGAGAGTCACTGATATATATGCCAAATGGCCGTTATGTTGCTGTTTCCAAGAAAATTGAGGATAGTGAGGCAAGAGAAAACTGGCGCCAATTTGGCTATCGTGCTAAAGAAGAGAATGAAGGTCTGATTTTCAGAACATCCTGCGTCAGCAGGGATGAAAATGAACTTATGGATGAACTGGAAAGGCTCAGGCTGGAGTACAGGGACCTTTTAAGGGAAGCGGAAATGAAAAAGAAGCCGGGAAAAGTGTATGAAGCGGATACTTTTATTAAGGAAATTATCGAAGAGGCGAAGAAAATGGCTGACGGTGAAATCGCCGTGGACGATTTATCATTGAAGAATGTGCTAGCGAAAATCACGGGCCTGACAATTCAGCTATACACGGGCAAGGAAAATATCTTCTCTGCTTTTAATGCGGAAGCTGAAATTGATAAAGCGCTGAAACGAATAGTATGGCTTGAAAATGGGGCATATCTTATTTTTGATGAAGCAGAAGCTTTAACAGTCATCGATGTCAATACAGGGAAGTTCGCCGGTAAACAGGACCGCAGAGACACTGTGCTAAAAACCAATGAAATGGCAGCCGAAGAAGCTGTAAGACAGATCAGGCTCCGTGATATTGGCGGCATGATCCTAATCGACTTTATTGATATGAAAGAAGCTTCCGACAGGAAGCATATTCTTTCCATAATGGAAAACGCGCTGAAAAAAGATGAAAGACGCACGAATCTTGTTGGATTCTCACCTCTAGGGATCCTTCAGATGACCCGCAAGAAAACGAGACCGGCCATTTCTGAATCGCTTACCGAAAGGTGTCAAGTATGCGAGGGCACCGGAAGAGTGCTGAGTGCTGAGACCATTGCCTTCAGGCTGGAAAGAGAACTGTGGGAACATCGCGGCAAAGACCATGAAGCTGTCCTGATCGAAACCACACGAGACACAGCAGCGGTATTCTCAGGGGAAAATAATGACCACAAAAAAAGAATCGAGGATAGCATTGGCTTAAAAATTATTTTTTCCATTAAGGAAAATGGCAAGCCATTTTATGAAATCCGAAAGTTTGGCAGTGCTAATGAGCTGGATTAGTCTAAAGCAGGCTGGGTTAAGCGACCCTCCTGCTTTTTTAGTGCAGTATTTCCCACTTCCCTAATAGGCCCAATAGCATTATAATTGTATAGGCACGCAAAAAAGTTATTTTTTAGGTGCAAACAAAGAGAATAATATAATTCTTATTGACATGATTAATCATTATATGATAGGATTTTCATGTTATGTTTGTAGCGCACCCGTGCTACAACCGCACAGAACAGGTACATAAGCCCGCATTCCGTGTCGGCGCCTGGGATGGCGAGTCTTAGTCTAAGAGGAGGTGCAGTTCATGTACGCGATTATCGAAACTGGCGGCAAGCAACTACGTGTAGAAGAAGGTCAAGCTATCTACATCGAAAAGCTTAACGCTGAAGCAGGCGAAACAGTTACTTTTGAAAAGGTTCTTTTCGTTGGCGGAGACAGCGTAAAAGTAGGAAGCCCTGTAGTTGAAGGTGCTACTGTTACAGCTAAAGTTGAAAAACAAGGCCGTCAAAAGAAAATCACTGTATTCAAGTACAAAGCGAAGAAAAACTATCGTAAGAAGCAAGGTCATCGTCAGCCTTACACTAAAGTTGTGATTGAAAAAATCAACGCTTAATCAGGCGATTTAAGATGATTGAAGTTACGATTATTCGTAAAGACTCCGGAAATATTCATTTGTTTGAAATAAGCGGTCATGCATTTTTCGCAAACAGAGGCAAGGATATCGTCTGTGCAGGCGTATCTGCCGTTTCCATCGGTGCCATTAATGCTGTCCATGCCCTAACCGGCGTGACACCAGAGATTAGCCATGGAGAGGGCTTTCTCCGCTGTGTCCTTCCTGATCTTCAGGATGACATGAATGAGAAAGTGCAGCTTCTGCTTGAAGGCATGGTTGTCTCATTGCAGACGATTGAAGAAGACTACGGAAAGTATATAAAAATTACCTTCAAAAAGCAGGAGGTGGAATAAATGCTATTAAAATTAGATCTTCAGTTGTTCGCTTCTAAAAAGGGAGTAGGTTCTACAAAGAACGGCCGTGATTCAATCTCTAAGCGTCTTGGCGCTAAGCGTGCGGACGGACAATTCGTTACTGGCGGCTCAATCTTATACCGTCAGCGCGGTACAAAGATCTACCCAGGTGTAAACGTGGGTAAAGGCGGCGATGACACACTATTCGCGAAAGTTGACGGTGTTGTAAAATTCGAGCGTCTTGGACGTGACCGCAAGCAAGTGAGCGTATATCCTGCAGCTCAAGAGGCGTAAGCCTTTTCGAGAAAACCCTAGCCCCACAAGGTTAGGGTTTTCTTTTTTTGGCAAAAAATCCGCCGATGCACTTCATATTTGATCAAATGAATTTATAGCTCCAGAAGACAGCAGCTCTTCATGCATAAGCAATATTTTCTTATTTATCATAAATTTGCTTACTGTACCTATGTTTTTTGATATACTTACAGCAAGCACAGTCTTCTGACAGCCTAATAACCATACAGGAGTGCATATATGGAAAAAGACTGGAATATGATTGAAGTGCTGCGTCATGCCCGGCATGACTGGCTGAATAAAATACAATTAATTAAAGGCAACCTTTCCCTTAATAAGATAGACAGGGCTAAGGAAATCATAGATGAAATTGTGGTTGAAGCACAGCAGGAAGCAAGACTTTCGAATTTGAATCTTCCTGGGTTTGCTTCGCTTTTATTAACTTATAATTGGGAGAACCACTACTTTCAGCTTGAATATGAGGTGCTCGATGATCCCATTGCCGGACGGTTGGATGACTCTGTCCTTTCTGAGTGGACAGGCTCTTTTTTGGCCATTTTGGACTCATCAGTTAAGCCTTATCATGATAATCATTTATCTGTATCCATCAGGCATGAAAAAGAAGGGGCTCGTTTCTTTTTTGATTTTAGCGGAATACTAACAGATATGGATCAATTGGAGAAGTTCTTTAAAAAGAAGAACGCTGACATAACGGCTGCTGTTCAGCACTTAGCTGAAGAGGAGCTTGCACTGGAATTATTTGTGCCATTCATTGCGAATGGCAGAGAGTGATTTCTGCCAAAAAAAGCAATACTAAGTGTGAAACTCTGCAGGCTGGACACTTCTTAAGTGTAAGTAGCGGATCCGGTCAGTGCCGGTAAACTGGCTGAATGCCAGTCAATCGGGACATACTGCAGACGGGAGGAATTTATATATGTTTGTCGATCAAGTCAAAGTTTATGTTAAAGGCGGGGACGGGGGCAACGGAATGGTTGCTTTCCGCCGGGAAAAATATGTGCCGAACGGAGGCCCGGCTGGCGGAGATGGCGGCAAGGGTGCCAATGTTGTTTTTGAAGTGAATGAAGGATTGCGCACGTTAATGGATTTCCGTTATCAGCGCCATTTTAAAGCTCCCCGCGGTGAGCATGGCATGTCCAAAAACCAGCATGGAAGAAATTCAAAAGACATGATTGTTAAAGTGCCGCCGGGAACAGTCGTAACAGATGCTGAATCAGGGGAAGTAATCGCCGATCTGACTGAGCACGGTCAAAGAGCTGTCATAGCACGCGGGGGCCGCGGAGGCAGGGGAAATACCCGATTTGCGACACCGGCTAATCCTGCTCCAGAATTGTCCGAACATGGCGAACCGGGCCAGGAACGAGATGTTGTGCTGGAGCTCAAGCTTTTAGCTGATGTTGGTTTAGTAGGTTTCCCAAGCGTCGGAAAATCGACTTTGCTGTCAGTTGTCTCATCGGCAAGACCGAAGATTGCGGAATACCACTTTACGACAATTGCTCCCAATCTGGGAATGGTTGAGACTGAAGATGGACGCAGCTTTGTCATGGCAGACTTGCCTGGATTAATTGAAGGCGCCCATTCGGGAGTAGGCCTTGGCCATCAGTTTTTGCGGCATATTGAAAGAACAAGGGTTATTGTTCATGTTATCGATATGGCTGCTGTTGAGGGCAGAGATCCTTTTGAAGACTATCTAACGATCAATAAAGAATTAAAAGAATATAACCTGCGTCTCACAGAAAGGCCGCAAATCATTGTGGCTAATAAAATGGACATGCCTGATGCAGAGGAAAATCTAAAAAAATTCAAGGAACAGCTTGATGAAGATTATCCGATTTTCCCGATATCCGCTTTAACAAGACAAGGGTTAAGAGATTTATTATTTGCCGTTGCAGATAAGGTTGAAGAAACCCCTGAATTCCCGCTGTCACATGAAGAAGAGGAAGACACAGGTGTCCACCGCGTTCTATACAAGCATGAAGCTGAACAAACGGAATTTGTCATTACGAGAGACCCTGCAGGAGTGTTCGTTGTATCAGGCGATGCTATTGAGAAACTCTTTAAGATGACTGACTTCTCAAGAGACGAATCTGTCCGCAGGTTTGCCAGACAGCTCCGCGGCATGGGTGTGGATGATGCTCTTCGTGAAAAAGGAGCAAAAGACGGTGATACCGTTAAGCTGCTTGATTATGAATTCGAGTTTATTGACTAACCTTCTCGATTGACGGGGTGGAGAAATGAGAAAAGATAGATTCGATAAGAAATTTTATTTAGTTCGCGAAGATGTTTTGCCTGAAGCCATGAAGAAAACATTGGATGCGAAGGAAATGATCGAAAGGGGAAAAGCCGAATCGGTTTGGGATGCTGTCCAAAAAGTTGATTTGAGCAGAAGTGCTTTTTATAAATATAGAGACACTGTGTTCCCTTTCCATACTGTTGTCAAAGAACGGCTGATCACTTTATTCTTTCACCTGGAAGACAGGTCTGGGACGTTATCACATTTATTGGGCGTTGTGGCTTCATCGGGGTGTAATGTCTTAACGATACACCAGACCATTCCCCTTCAGGGAAGGGCAAATGTCACACTTTCCCTAAATGTAACTGAAATGGGCATCGAGATTGAAGAACTCTTGGGAAGGCTTCGAAAATTGGAGTTTGTAGAAAAAGTAGAGGTGCTGGGAACGGGTGCATGAGAAAATGTGCTCTGTACCCTGCCCTTTTTTCATTTTTTATTTTGTAAATTACATACATATGTTAAAGTAATAAAGTATAAAGAAAATTTTCAGTGATTTAAAATTAGTCTGAATAAAAAGGAGGTAATTACCGTGAAGTTAGGATTTTTAGGACCCAAAGCCACTTTTACAGATATTGCAGCCAGGAGTTTGTTCCCTAATGAGACAGCCGTTGCCTACCCAACAATACCTGCCTGTTTTGATGCTTTAAATGAGAATGAAATAGAGCTGGCGGTAGTTCCTCTTGAAAACGCACTGGAAGGCTCAGTGAACATTACATTGGACTATTTAATCCATGAAGTGGATTTTCCGATTATCGGCGAACTGACAGCTCCTATTCGCCAGCATTTTATGGTTCATCCAGCTCATGTAAAGGAGTGGGATAAAACCGATGCAGTTTATAGCCATTCACATGCTATTGCACAATGTCATAAATTTCTGCATAAAGAGCTGAAAGGAATCCCTTGTGAAAGCACTACTTCTACAGCAGCTGCAGCTCAATTTGTAAAAGAAAATCCAGACCTGCGGGCAGGCGCCATAGCTAATGAATTAGCTGCAGACGTATATGGATTGGCGATCGTTAAAGAGGATATCCATGATTTTGATTATAACCATACAAAGTTCATTGTTTTAGCCAATAAAGAATTGTCAATCAGCGAAGACCGCAAGGAATTTGCAGGGCACAAGACAACTGTTATGGTGACGCTGCCGGCTGACAGGTCAGGGGCTCTTCATCAGGTGCTTTCGGCATTTGCCTGGAGGAAGCTCAATTTGACTAAGATTGAATCAAGACCGATGAAAACAGGATTGGGAAATTATTTCTTTATCATTGACGTGGATATGAAACTGGATGACGTCCTGATCCCTGGGGCAGCTGCTGAATTGGAGGCATTGGGCTGCAGTGTTAAGGTTTTGGGAAGCTATCCGTATTTTCAGCTTCGGAATAAGAACAGCAGAGTTCTGCAGGAATAAACAAAAAGGATCCGGCGAATACATATCCGGGTCCTTTTTATATTAAGCTATTCCAGGTTAATAAGAAATCCCGCTTCTTTTAATAATTTCTCAGCTTCATCGAGTTTCCGTTCTGAGGCTGCAGAAAGAGTATGGAGGTGAATGCCGTCTGTTAATTCTGATAAGAAAGAAGCCTTTGTGGAAGTAATTTTATCCATAAATTGCTTGACTTCCTGGCGGGTAGATACCATAACCGATGCAGTTAAGTCACCGTAGACGGGATGTTCAATTCGTACATCTTTTACAGTAACTCCATGATCGACAAGCAGATTCAATTCTTCTTCAGTCCTCGCGGGGTCATGATGACAGGCAATGACCCGCTCCGCTGCTGATGCAGGAGCAGCCTGATGAAGATACATGTAACCCTGGCTCGTGGCAATGATTGGCTCTTTTCTTGCTTTTAGAAGGGTGATATCCCCAACAATTACCTGTCTGCTTACATTTGTTTTTGCTGCAAGGTCGCCTCCTGTAATGGGCTGTCCGCTTTCTTTCAGAAGCTGAAGCAGAAAGGTCCTCCGCTCTTCTCCAAGCACCTTTTTTTGTTCATTCATATTTCCTCACCCTTATAATCCGATAATGTCTCATTCTAACATAAGGAACGGCAGAAGAAAAAATTAGAGCGGTACGAGTTCCCGGGCCATGATAGCCAGCTTTTCCCCCAATGCCTTTGCATCCTCAGCAGATGTATTCCATCCGAAAGAAATCCTGATAAATTCTTTGCCTTTTTTATCTGCAACCCCCAGTGCCTCCATCGTTTTAGAAACAGTTTGCAAGCCTGTGCTGCATGCACTTCCTGTAGATATGGCAAATCCGAGCCTATTGCATTCGAGCATGATATATTGTCCTTCCACCCCTTTTAGCCGAAGTCCCAATGTAGAAGGAAGCTGGTAAAAGCCTGTAAATTCGTATATTACGAATTTCTCCTGTACGGGTTTAAGTTCCTTCAGCAGTACTTCTCGCAGCATTTGGAAATGGCTGTTATGTTTGCTTAAATTTACATAAGCTTTCTGTGCAGCCACTGTCATCCCAACAACTCCAGGAAGATTTACAGTGCCTGGCCTGAATCCCTTTTCATGTGAAACTCCGGGTAAGAAGGAGCTCCACCGCATGCCTGGTTTTAAGTAAACCCCTCCGACCCCTTTTGGCCCGTAAAATTTATGTGCAGAAAAGGACAGACTATCAGCAATGCGGGCGACTTCTTTTAAATCTGATTTGCCAAACGTATGGACACAATCACTATGCAGCAATATTTGCCTTTCCATGCAAAGCTCGCTGATCTCAAGGAGAGGCTGCAATGTGCCGATTTCAGAATTGCCGTGCTGTATGGTAACTAAGACGGTATCATCCCTGATGGCGGAACTTAATTTTTTCAGGTCTATACGGCCATCTGAGCCAAAAGGGATTTTTGTAATTTCATAGCCTTTTTCAAGGTGCAATTTCTCTAAAACACTATGAATGGAGGAATGTTCAGCGATTCCCGTTATGATATGTTTTCCTGATTTTTCAGAAGCAGACAGCATCGCAGCTATTGCAAGAAAATTGCTTTCCGTACCTCCGCTTGTAAAATAGATTCCTTCACTCTTAACGCCTAAAATTCCTGCCAATTCCCTCCTGCAATTTTCAAGGAGCCCTTCTGCAGCGCTCCCGGTATCATGAAGGCTGCGGGAGTTGCCAAAGAATTCAGTTGAGGCTTTTATATAGGCATCTGCCGCTTCCCTGTCGAGTGGACATGATGCGGCATAATCGAAATATTTAATGTACCCCACCTGCTTTCTCTTTCTAATTAAATCGTTCAAAAAGTCAGAAGTTCCTCTTAAACTATGAAAACCTCTTGTCATAATTCTAAATCTGTGTAAATATAGGTGTCAAGACACCTGTAAAAACAGGAGGTAAAAATAATGAATGCCGACGTTTTAATTATTGGAAGCGGGGTAGCCGCTCTGCAGTTGGCAAAGAAGCTGCGCCAGGACTTAAATGTGATTATTCTCACAAAGTCGACTGTGAAAAATGGAAACTCATATATGGCGCAGGGCGGCATTGCTGCTGCCCTGGGGAAAAATGATCATCCATCAAAGCACTACATGGATACACTCGAAGCAGGAAGGTTTCATAATGATTCTGATGCAGTGCTGTCCTTGACCAGTGAGGCGCCAACCCTTATAAAAGAGCTGAATCAGGAGGGATGCCTGTTTGATATGGATTCTGAAGGATCCATTGCGTTAGGAAGGGAAGGGGCTCATTCAGAAAATAGAATTGTTCATGGGGGAGGAGACAGCACAGGAAAAACAGTCATCGATTTTATGCTGTTAAAGCAAAATCCCAACGTTCGTTTCTTAGAAGATATTCTTGTATTCCAATTGCTCATAAATGAAAAAGACGGCAGGTGTATAGGGCTAAAAGGAAAAGATTCTGCTGGTGCCATTCATCGATTCTTTTCCTCTCATGTTGTGCTCGCTACGGGAGGCTGCGGCCAGCTGTATGAATATACCTCCAATGCCGAAACCGTAACTGGAGATGGGATTGCCTTAGCATACAGGGCCGGTGCAGAGATAGCAGATATGGAGTTCATGCAATTTCACCCCACACTTCTCTATAAAGACGGCAAAGCACTGGGGCTGATCTCTGAAGCTGTAAGGGGAGAGGGCGGGAGTCTTATTACAGAAGACGGGAGCCCTGTAATGGTAGGTCTTCACCCACAGGGTGATTTAGCGCCTAGACATATAGTGTCACAGGCCATTTATCATTCACTGGAGAAGGGGAAAACCGTGTTCCTGGATATCTCTTCAATTGAAAACTTTAAATCCAGATTTCCGACCATAACAAAAATATGTGAAGAAAACGGCGTAGATTTAGGTCTTGGGAAAATCCCTGTTTCTCCCGGAAGTCATTTTTTAATGGGAGGAATAAAAACTGATTTATTGGGCCGCACCAGCATTCCCGGACTGTATGCGATTGGTGAAGCTGCTTGCACAGGCATACATGGTGCTAACCGGCTTGCAAGCAATTCCCTGCTGGAAGGTCTGTATTGCGGCAAGCGGCTAGCGGATTGGCTTAATGAACAGCCTTATAGTGAACCTGCTGTAGAACAGCAAATTCATAATCCGGAATTAAGGTGGCCATTTAAAGAAGATTTGCCTTCAATTGAAGAAATAAAAATGAACATGATGAAAAATGCCGGGATTATCAAAACAAAGGAAGGGCTTTTCGCTCAGAAAGCCTGGCTTGAAGGCTGCAAAATTGAAGAATGGATAACAGCGGATCTTGAACATTTTTCAAAAGAGGAAATAACACGGGCTTTTATGCTGATTGCAGCCTATCTGATCACAGATTCTGCATTAAGGCGAACAGAGAGCCGGGGTGGTCATTTCCGGCAGGATTATCCTTTTGAAAGCCCGGAATGGCTTGGAAAAAGAATTATTCACTGCCGAAAAGCTGAAAGGAATGGTGAAAATGAACAAATTAAAGCTGCGATTGCAACTTGAACAATATTTTCTCGAAGACATTGGTGACCGCGACCTGACAAGTGAACTTATTTTTGGAGAGGGCCAGACAGGAAAAGTCATTTTCCTGGCAAAAGACAATGGGATTTTTTGCGGTGAAGAAATAGTCAGATCAGGATTTAAGGTGCTGAATCCCGCAGCTGAAGTCAATATAAAAGTAAAAGACGGAGATTGGATTGAGAAAGGTCAAATCCTTGCTGAAGCCGCAGGGCCAGTAACGGATTTATTAAAAGGAGAAAGAGTTATTTTAAATCTGCTCCAGAGAATGAGCGGAATTGCAACAAAAACAAGTGAGGCTGTCCGGGTACTTAACAGTTCACATACAAAAATTTGTGATACTAGAAAAACGACTCCAGGCCTGAGAATGCTTGAAAAATATGCAGTAAGGTCCGGAGGGGGATTTAATCATCGATATGGCCTCTATGATGCAGTCATGATTAAAGACAACCATATTTCTTTTGCCGGCTCAATTGCAAAAGCTGTGGAAGAAGTTCGTTCAAAAATTGGGCAGATGGTAAAAGTCGAAGTCGAAACGGAAACAAAAGAACAAGTCCTGGAAGCAGTTGAGGCAGGTGCAGATGTAATCATGTTTGACAACAGGAGTCCGGAAGAGATAAAAGAGTGGATCAGAAGCGTGCCGAATGGGATAGTGACAGAAGCATCCGGAGGAATTACCCTGGATAACCTGCAAGCATACAGCGATACGGGGGTTGATTTCATTTCCCTCGGCTTTCTTACCCATTCTGTGAAATCGCTTGATATAAGCGTGAAGGTTATTGTGTAATAAATTGTTGACAAAGGGGTTTGGAGCAAATGAATATTTTTCAGACAGCAGAAAAACAAGCAAATATTCTTCCGGAAAAATATCGGATGATGACTGTAAAGGAACTGGAGGATCGGGCAAGAGAAGTGAAAAATAGGTTTGGGAATAAGCTGTTCATTCCAGGTCATCATTATCAGAAGGATGAGGTTATCCAATTTGCGGACGCTACAGGTGATTCACTCAAGCTTGCCCAGCTTTCACAGGAGAATACCGAGGCGGAATATATTGTATTTTGCGGAGTTCACTTTATGGCTGAAACGGCGGATATATTAACATCTCCACGTCAAAAGGTGCTTTTGCCTGATATGCGTGCAGGCTGTTCCATGGCTGATATGGCTGATATCAGTCAAACAGAAAGAGCCTGGACGAAGCTGCAGAATATGTTTGGCGATACTATGCTTCCTCTAACGTATGTAAACTCTACTGCGGCCATAAAGGCTTTTGTTGGCCGTCACGGGGGAGCGACAGTTACTTCTTCGAATGCTGAAAAAATGGTGAGCTGGGCTTTTGAGCAGAAGCCGAGAATTCTTTTTCTGCCTGATCAGCATCTTGGAAGAAATACAGCTTACAACTTGGGAATAGCTCTTGAAGAAATGGCTGTATGGAACCCTATTACAGATCAGCTGGAATATGAAGGGGAGCTGGAGGACATAAAAGTGATTCTTTGGAAAGGCCATTGTTCTGTTCATGAAAACTTTACTATTGAAAATGTCCAAGAAGTTCGGGAACAATATCCCGATATGAAAATCATTGTTCATCCCGAATGCAGAAGAGAAGTGGTGGAGCTTTCCGATATGGCAGGGTCAACCAATTTTATAATCGATGCAATTGAACATTCAGAGCCTGGATCTTCCTGGGCAATCGGTACAGAGATGAATTTAGTTAAAAGGATTATCGCCCGGCATCAGGATAAAAAAATTATCTCACTTAACCCGCATATGTGTCCTTGCCTGACCATGAACCGAATCGATTTGCTGCACCTGGTTTGGTCTCTAGAAGCAATCTGGGAGGGTGAAAGCCAAAATCTGATTCAGGTTGAAGAACAAACGGCGGCATATGCTAAACTGGCACTTGAAAGGATGCTTGAACGTCCATAAATGTGGCACAAAGTCTCCAGGCCGCTAAAATTGAAAGTTAGCACGCAGGGTTAAATAAATTCTGCGGAAGCTATGTCTAATAAAAAAATTCTCCCCGCTAGGAGGATTTTTTTATTGCCTTACTGCCCATTGCTGTGATGGGTATCTGAAGAAACGATGAATCATAATTCCCGGAAAAAAAGCATATCTTTTTGTGTAGATTGTTAGCAATTTGCCCAATCCTTCATACACTATATGGACTCATCGAGATTAACGGGCACTAATCTGCACCTTTCACATAAATGGATGAAATGCCCGTAAATGCTGATTAGGGCACAGACTGAGAAAGCCGCGTCTGCGGCAAATTCTGTGTAACCCACATCGTGTGGACCTCAGGCCAGCCATCACAGATGGAAGCATCACCTTAAGCATAGGAGGGAATTCAGAGTGAAAATCCATATCGTACAGAAAGGGGATACTCTTTGGAAGATTGCCAAAAAGTACGGCGTGAATTTTGAAGAGCTGAAAAAGATGAATACACAGCTCAGCAACCCTGATATGATTATGCCCGGTATGAAAATAAAAGTTCCTGCAAGTGGAGGCTCTATAAAAAAAGAAGCTCCTATTGGAGGAAAACCGGATGCAAAAATAAATTTGGGTGCCAAAAAGGAAATGCCAAAAGCAGAACAGCCTTTTGCCAAAGAGAAACCTATTACCATGCCGAAAGCTGAAGCACCAAAGGAGAAGCCGGTAAAAGAAGCGCCAAAAAAGGAAATGCCAAAAGTAACGGCACCAAAGGTGGAAATTCCAAAAGAAGTGCCTAAAACTGCGCCAAAAGCAGAAGCATCCAAGGAAGTTCCAAAAAAACCTTATACACCAAAAATGCCAAAGCCGATTATGCCGGAAATTGATATAAATAATTATTACATGATGAATATTCAGCAGCCTGCACCGCAGCAAAAGCAGCTGCCGGCAAAAGAGGTTAAACCGCAGCAGCAGAAACCTCTGCCTGCTAAAGAGGTTAAAGCAAAGGAAAAGCCATTGAAGCCTGCAGAAACAAAACCACAGCAAAAACCATTGCCAATTTCAGAATCTAAGCCGCAGCCGCAGCTCCCGCCTAAACCAGTTAATATCCTTCCGCAGGTAAAGCCGTCTTTAAATCAAGAAAGCCCTGAATCGCCGGAAAGCGAATCATCTTTTTATACACATCAAGGAGGTCAATATCAGCCGATGTTTCCTTATAATCCATGTTACCCGCAAATGCCATTCCCTCAAGTGCAGGGAGCAATGATGCCG
>NZ_BCUY01000007.1 GCF_001591465.1 Cytobacillus firmus NBRC 15306 | reverse complement strand
AGACACAAAAAGCAGGAAAGCGCGAGTTGGAGTCCGAACCCTGTGTTAACCTGAAAAAATCAGGAGCCGTACACCTCCCCTCAGCTCAAAAACATAAAAATCAAACACCACAAAAAAACCTGCTGTTATTAGAGATTTGTAATAACTGCATAATGTTTTGGTTAGAATCTTTGTTTATACTTTTTTCAAGACTATCAAGCTGGGTTCAATCTGGCTATTATTATAAAAAACCGGGGTGACTGTATGACCGTAAAAAAACGATTGATTTTATCGAATATAGGGATGGTGCTGCTCCCTGTTGTTTTATTTTTACTGCTGGAGATGGTCATTGGGTATGTATTGTTCTATCCTGTGAAAGGTTCAGTGGATCAGGAGGATCTCGAATTTTTCCGGTCGATTCGGATTTATCTGCTGGTCGGGGTGCTGGTTTTGACCAATGGAATCCTGACGTTCCTTGTTTCGAAAAGCATCATTGCTCCGCTTCTCCGGCTGAAGCAGTCGGCAAATGATATCAGCAGAGGAAATCTGGATACAGAAATAGAGGTTTCCGGGAAAAAGGATGAGCTGAACGAATTGGCCATGGCGTTTGAAAGCATGAGAATCCGTTTGAAGGAAGCCGCAGCGATGCAAAAGCAGTATGAAGAAAATCAGAAGGAATTGATTGCAAGCATTTCCCATGATTTAAAAACCCCTTTAACGAGCATTAAGGGCTATATCCGAGGCCTGGCAGATGGTGTGGCGAATACGCCGGAAAAGATGGAACGATATTTGGGCACAATTGAAAAAAAAGCGGATGATATGGAAGCTTTGATCTCGGAGCTTTTATTGTATTCCAAGCTGGATTTGCCGGGGGTTCCTTATGATATGAGGGAACTGGATTTAGCGTCCTACTTTGATGATTACCTCGAGGAGCTTAGGTTTAATCTGGCGGGACAGCCTGTCAGTCTCCGTCTTGAGTGCGAGCCGAATCAATCGTATCGGGTACAGGCTGACAGGGAGAAATTAAATCGCGCAGTTGGCAATATTGTGCAGAACAGCTTGAAATACATGAAGGAAGAAAAGAAAGAATTAGTCGTCAGGCTGTCATCAAGAGCGGAGGACGTCGCGGTTGAAATTCAGGACAATGGTGCTGGCGTTTCACACGACGAGCTTCCTCATTTATTTGACCGCTTTTACCGTACGGATGTCTCCCGGAATTCTGCCACAGGCGGCAGCGGGCTGGGTCTGGCCATTGTGAAAAAGATTATTGAGGGCCACGGGGGGACAGTTTGGGCAAATGGGAGAGCCGGACAGGGACTTAGTATATTTTTCACGTTAAAAAGGGGGGAAGATGATTGGAAAGAATCTTGATCATTGAAGATGAGCCCAGCATTGCTGAGCTCGAACGGGATTACCTGGAATTGAACCATTATGAGGCAGATATTGCGGCAACGGGTCAGGAAGGGCTGGAACGCTTAAAAACAAACGCCTATCGGCTGGTGCTATTAGACCTGATGCTCCCGGATATGGACGGTTATGAAGTCTGCAGGAAAATCAGGGAGGTTTCAGAGATACCCATTATTATGGTGACGGCAAAAAATGAGGACATAGATATGATCAGGGGATTGGGCCGGGGAGCGGATGATTATATTGCCAAGCCTTTTAATCCCAATCAATTGATCGCCAGGGTGAAGGCACATATAGCCCGGTATGACAGGCTGACTTCCAGCGGCCCCGGCAAGGACGAAGACATCAGGATTGGGGATTTGCTGATTCAGCCGGGTACACGGAAAGTATTTGAGGGCAATCAAGAAAAAACCCTTACGGCTAAAGAGTTCGACTTGCTGCTGTTTATGGCTGCCTCCCCGAATCAGGTCTTCAGCAAAGAACATCTGCTCGAGCAGGTGTGGGGATTTGATTTCTATGGGGATGTCACAACCGTGACAGTTCATATCAGAAGGCTGAGGGAGAAAATTGAAAAAGATCCATCTGAACCGGATTATATCGAAACGGTTTGGGGTGTGGGCTATCGGTTTAAACGGTAAGAGCGTATAGATTTTCTATGCGTTCTTTTTTTATTTCCGGATTTAATATTTCTGTAAGAATTTGATAAGAGTGCTGTTAGAACCTCTGCTTAGAATGGGTTTTGTAAATGAAACAGGAGAGGAGATGAAAGGAAATGCCCAAAAGAACATTGGCTGAAAATAGTTATATAGGATTGGGCTTGATATATCTGGGCTGCCTGCTGATTCAGTTTTTGCTGGCGGGGATGTCGATCTTTGGTGATCCGTCCAAGTGGGCCGCCCATAAAATGTTTGTGCATTTGTTTGGCTATGCCATTCCGGTGCTGATGGTGCTGAGTGCGCTGGCAGGAGGATTTTTCAAAAGGATTTATAAGGAAATGATGGCCGTTTTCCTGCTACTGTTTGCCATGTATTTCACTGCCAATATGGGCTGGGAAACCAGCTGGCTTGGAGCGTTTCACCCGGTTGCGGGAGTACTGTTTCTTGGGACAGGCGCGGCTGCGGTCCGTAAGGTTTTGAAGGGGACGCAGGAGCCTGTTCGCGCCAAAGAAAAAAACAGAGGGCTGCTGGTTTGGGTATTGGCTGGCGCAGCCGGCGGATTAACAGCAGGAGTTATTTTATCTAATCTGATTGGAATCATTAGTTTCCTTGTATTCGATCAGCCGGTGGGGATAAAATTTCTGCCATTTTATCTGGCTGCCTTATCCGCGGTAATTGTACCTGCCTGGCAGTATAAGAAGAAACAAAAGATGAAGGAGGAAAAGCAATGAAGCAAAAACTGACCTATTTCTTTATGGTTTCCTATTTATGGATCACCTTTATTATGCTGGGAGCTTTTATACTGGAGGTATTCATGGTGTATCCGAATATTTTTCATAACGTGCCGGAATCGTTTGAGGTTTCGATGGACTTTATGGAGGCTGCGAGTCCCCATACGTTTTTCCCGCCGCTTGGGTTAGCGAGCTGGATCACTGGAGCTGGGGCGCTGATTCTGGTGTGGAAAATAAAACCTGCCCGAAGCTGGGTTCTGGGAAGTATCCTTGTTATGATTCTCCTGGGGCTCATCTCCATGCTATTTGAATGGCCGCGGAATGAAATAATGTTTATTGAGGGGCAGAGTGTTCATTCAGTGGAATTTCTAAAACAGACAGCAAGGGAGTTTCTGATGATCAATTGGATTAGAGTAGCGTGCAATACGATTGGCGCTGTTATGGTGTTTGTGGGATTATTAAAGTTTCATAAGAACCAATTGCATGAAAAAGAGTAGGCAAATGAAAAGGGACAGGCGGGCCTGTCCCTTTAATAATCGTTTATTTCCCCGCACCAGGGCCGACACGCCGTGTAACAGTATCCGTTTTGGCAGGATCGGTTTCTGAGGTGCTTGTAAATGTAAGGTTTGTCGGTACAGGCTTGGTTTTTGGAATTTTCACGTAAACTGGAACTTCCACTGTTTCCCCGGCTTGCACCTCAATCACATTATGCTCAAGCATGAGCTCCCAGCCGGCTTCCGTCCTGGCATTAAGGCGGATGAGATCTGCAGCATTGCCCGTATTGGTTACCTTGAAGGAATAGGCTGCGACCTTGCCGGGAGCGGCAAATTGGACTTTGCTGTTTTCAGCTGAGACGCCTCTTGTGGCCGGGCCTGACTCATCCATGTGGCGGACGGCGACACGATAGGAGAGGGCTCCTTCGTTATCAAGCTTTTTATTTAAAATGTAAAAGTGAAGACGGTTATGCTCGTCCTTATATTCGCTGACAACTCCATCGGCTGTGCCTGCCTTGAAGAGGGAATCGGAAAGCTGTCTGTAATCCCCTTTTGAATACATAGCTTCTGTTCCGTCAGGGCGTTTAAAGTCCACCTTGTTAATGTCTTCTGCATGAGAGTCGATGACCCAGATGTTTGGTGCTGCTTCCGTATTTTTGGTTTTAGCAAGAAGAACGCCGGAATCTGGGGTGAAGGAGTCGAAACCTACACGGTCCACTACTTCCACCGTATAGTTGTTATACCATTTTTCCCCGCGCTGCATGTCCGCACGCCAGTCGTCCTCAAGTGAATTTTTTGGCGTCAGATCTTCCATGCTGATGTTGATGCCGTGAAGGGCATTGCGGCCAAACTCTTCACCGGCCGGTACCGCACGTGCCAGGATATCAGTAAACACAGGTCCGGATTCAGCCAATTCCTCCCTGCTGATGTTCAAGTATTGGTCTTCCGATAAGAAGCCTTGCTTGATTTTGTTCCGGAGCATATGATGGGACGGCGCAGATCCGCCCAGGGTAGGAAGGACCATCCATCTTGTATGCGGCCCAGCAGGACCATTGAAGCTTCCGCGGCTCATTAATTCCCATGGTCCGGAATAAGAGCGGGAAACAGGCTTTCCATATGGATTATTGTAGTTATCCCCCAAATTCATAATATGGCCAAATTCATGAGCGAAGGTTCCCATTCCATCGTTTTCACCCTGGATGGAAACACCCCGGCTTGCACTCGACCAGATGCTTTTCGCAGCAAGCCATGAAGTCCAAGGGACATAGCGGGTATTGGCGGAATTCGGAAATCCTTCAAAAGGCGGACCGAATTCCTTCGCCACATCTTCTGCCGTCTGGAACATCATTTCTCCAAACTCCTGCCAGACACCTGATTCATCATATCCGGCATGCAGGATGAAGGTGAAATCGTAATTTTTGCCTGAAGCGGCGATATCGGCCTGCGCCTTCTCCATTGCTTCAGATCTTAAATTTTTTGCCTGATACTTTCCCGGCATATTGGATTGCTGCCCAAACTCGTTCAGTCCGTACTGGAATTCATTGTGGTCCATCCGGTAGGTTCCGAATGAATCCAGTTCAACAGCCCATTTGCCATATGAATTTTCTCTCCAATATTCATTGATTGTCCGATGATTATTCAGTGGCTGCGGCTTGTTCAGGAAATCCACCCAGAACTGGCCGATTTCATCGCGTGGGATATTGCCGGTGCCAATAGGGTTGCCTGCGACTTCAGATCCTTCCGGCTGGCTTAAAATAAACTCCCGGTCAGGAAAATCGACAATGACAAGTGCTCCCCGTAATACTCTTTCAGGCTCAATATCTGCCGTGCGCCAGTCAATTCCCGGCACCGGCCGGTAATCTTCCCAGGTCATATCCTCAGGAAGTTCCCAGGACTGCCCATCTGCGGGTTCCGGGAAATCTTCAAGACCCGGCTTTTCTGCATAAGCCGCAGAAGAAATGGTCATTAAAAGCAATGTAACAAAGAAGATAAAAGACTTTTTCAATTGCCTCAACTTATTTCGCCTCCCTTAATTCTAGTATTCTGGTAAATTATACAATTTTGTTTCGGTATTAAAAATATAAATTATTTAAAATATTCAAAATGATAGAGAAGACCTAAGACTGGATGCCTGTAATATCGAAAAGCAGAGGGAAGCGGTAGTCTAAAACTGCTATATTTAAAGAGAAGGGAAGCTTTCTAAGCAGGAGGGACATATGAAATTAACTATCTTTTATTCAATGCCAGGGGATGTCATCTTAAAAGGAATCATGCAGCTTCATAGGACCATATTCGGCGACTCTGAAGACTTAGTCAGTAAGATGAAAAGCAAACCTCATTTGCTGGTGCAGACAGCTATGGCTGAAGAAAGAGTGATTGGGTATAAAATGGGATATCCCCTTGATGATGATACCTTTTATAGCTGGTTAGGCGGAGTAGACCCTGAATACAGGGAGAACGGGATTGCTTCCATGCTAATGGAAAAGCAGCATGAATATTTAACAGAAATGGGATTTAAGATGGTGCGGACGAAGACGATGAACAAATGGAGAGGCATGCTGATTTTGAATATTAAGCATGGATTTGATGTGATTGAAACTTACACGGATGAAAAAGGACTGCATAAGATCGTCCTGGAGAAACGATTGCAAACTTAAGGCTGCCGAAAAAGGACAGCCTTTCTTTATTTGTTCATGAAATATTCATAATTACCGGAATAATATTCATTCACCCTGTCTTTTTGGGGTCTCAAAACCTATATATATATATATGAAAGGGCTGCGATTCTCGAATCTGCCAAAACGAATTTAGCAGAATTCGAGTAATAAAAATAGTGGAGGGATTTATATGAGTTCACTTTTGGTAGATGAAAGGCCTATGTTAATTCTTCCGTCATTGGCGGAAAAGGTGGGACTGAATGAGGCGGTGCTTATTCAGCAGATTCATTATTGGCTTGAAAAAAGCAGGCATATAAAAGAAGGGCGCAAATGGATTTACAATACATATAAAGATTGGAAGAAGCAGATGCCATTTTGGTCCCATGCGACTATCGGACGTACCATTCGTTCCCTTGAGGAAATGGGGTTTTTGATATCTGCGAATTTTAATGCCAGTAAAATGGATAAGACCAAATGGTACACGATTGATTATAAAAAAATAGCTGAATTGGAAGAATCACTTGGCATAGAACATCGAGTATCTCAGGCTGAGGAAATGAATATAACAGATTGGGATTCTGAGGATGACAATGTGCAGCAGCCAATACCAGAGACTACTACAAAGACTACTGCAGAGAAAAAAGATATCCCTTATGCTGCGGTTATCGAATACCTGAACAGCCAAACCCATTCTGCATACCGGACAGAATCGAAGAAAACGAAGAAGCTGATTCGGGCGCGGTGGCTGGAGGGATTCAGGCTCGATGATTTTAAAAAGGTGATCGACCTGAAGGCGGAGGAATGGCTGCATGACCCTTACTGGAGGAAGTTCCTGAGGCCGGAAACGCTGTTTGGCACCCGCTTTGAATCGTACTTGAATCAAAAACCGCTTGGCAAGCAGTTGCGGGAGGAGGATTTTAACCTTGATGACTAAACGGGAGACGTATACGTTGCTTGCGCTGATTGCCGTTTATTACGAGCAGTTTGAGGTGAATCAGCTGAAAATTGATTACTGGCATGAGGTGCTGCAGCATCATGAGGTTGAAGACTTGCGGCTGAATTTGCTTCGGCATGTGGAGGTGTCACCTTACCCGCCGAAGATTTCGGATTTGGTGCGAAAATCTGCAGCTGTTTCCAGAGCGGTTCCGGATTGCAGGGATACGGCCTATATTGTGCCGACATCCTGGAAGCCGGCAAGAGAGGAAGTGGTTCAGGCTGAGCTGGCGAAAATGCGGGAGATTCTCGGCATAGCCAGGGGTGAAGCCTGATGCAGGGGTACGGGCTCTACAGCCAGGAGGCAGAGGAGGCGACAGTGGGAGCGCTGTTTTTGGAGGATGGGCTTATCAAAGACTGTACGCTGCGGCCGGAACACTTTTACTTAGCGAGACTTAAGCGGCTGATGACGATTATCCTGCAGCTTGATGCGAAGGGGAAGCCAGTTGATGTGATTTCAGTTGTGGAGGAAGCGGGCCATCACAATCTTGAGAGCATTGGGGGAATCGGCTATATCACCCAGATTGCCGGAAGTGTGCCGACTGTGGCGAACTTTACATTTTATCAGGATACGGTTCTTGAATATTACCAGAAGCGCAAGGCTGTCGAAATTGCGGGGCGGATCCAGGAAAATGCGCAGACTGGAGACATTTCCTGTACTTTGAGGGAGGGTATTCAGGAGCTCATGCAGATAGAAGATCACGTTGGTGATGATGACTTGGGGGAGGTTCTGCCTTCTTTGGTGGAGCTTTACGGGGAATCGGAAAAGGATCTGGGCGAAATGACCGGGATTCCGTCAGGTTTTAGGAATCTGGATAAGCTGACCGGCGGATTTCAGGAATCTGATTTGATTATTGTCGGAGCGAGGCCCAGTGTCGGGAAAACAGCCTTTGCTCTAAATATGGCACTGAACGCGGCTGGTCAGGATGCGGCTCTTATTTTTTCACTGGAGATGTCCAAAAAGCAGCTCCTGAAAAGGATGATCAGCTGCAAAGGGGAAATCAGTTCGATTAAAATGAGAAATCCCAAGCGCTATTTCGGTGAGGGGGACTGGTCTCAATTTTCCGATGTGATGGGGGCGTTTGGTGAGGCGAAGCTGCATATTTTCGACCAGGCGGGAATGGATATCGGGTACATCTGGTTCAAGGTCAGAAAAGCACGCCGCAAGTACGGTGAGGGTAAACGGATGCTGGTGGTGATTGATTATTTGCAGCTGATTGCGGGGGATCCCAGGCATCAGAATCGTCAGGCGGAGATCAGCGAGATCAGCCGGAAGCTGAAGACGATGGCAAGGGATTTGAATGTAGCGGTCATTGCCCTGTCACAGCTGAGCAGGGGCGTGGAAAGCAGGCAGGACAAGCGGCCGATGCTTTCAGATTTGCGGGAGAGCGGGCAGATTGAGCAGGATGCAGATGTGATAGCGTTTTTATACCGTGATGATTATTACTATAAGGAATCCGACCGCAAGGATACGATTGAGATCATCCTCGCCAAACAGCGGAATGGGCCGATTGGGACAGTACGGCTGGCGTTTATGAAGGAGATTGGGAAGTTTGGGGATCTGCCGCCTGGGGAGTTAGGGTGAGCGGGTGCAGTATTGGAGGGGAAAACCTGCGATGATGTCTTTCATGCCTTTCTCCGCTGTTTTCCGCTCCATCATGATGGCTTTTACATGAAGCAGATTCTGCGCTGGTTTCCAACTTTCGGCTGATGACATCGACCGCGTGGGAAATATCTTATTCCTGCACAATTGATCTCGAAAAAGGCTCCCACCATTGAGGAAGCCTTTTTAAAATCGCCAAATGTATTCGCTTTTGTCGAATGTTTCTATGTTTACAATGGAAACAGTTTGATATACTATATTAGTGAGATATAGTTTTTCTTTTTGCCAAATGAGCCGAGTGGAGTCGGAGCGTTTGCGAAAATCGTATTTAGCAATTAACAGTTCTCGTTACGTTTTTGGTGTGGCTCGGAATAGCCATCCAAATGACACGGTGATGTTCGGATAGGGATTTGATTTGATAGATCATTATTTGAATATCAAAACAACCGTTTCTGACAAACTTATACCGTGTCCAAATTAAGTCCGGACTAGTCATCCGGGCTTTTTTTGTTGCCCTTATACCATAGGAACTTTCCCCGATCAACTCCCAGCCCCTGTGAGTGGAGTAACGTGTCAAGACAGGCGGCATACTTACTTCTGCAGATAGTCAGTCCGCATTTTCAGCTTTCCGGCTCGTATATTTCGGGTATATGTTCCATATGATATGTTTGTTAGGTATTACTTAAGTGTTTCTAAGGTGTTGCTTATGGTTGCTGCAGATGCAGCGGTGCTACTGGAATAGCATTTAGTGAATTTCCAATTGCTTGGAAGTATGGCAACAAGTCTATCCCAAATGAGGGAGCTGCAATAATTGCTAAAAGCAAAAATGCAGCTAACATCAGAGGCATCCAAGCTCTTACAAGCTGGGACTTCCCTTCAGCTTTAATCTTGTTTGCTTCAGCTTTGGTTTTTTCAGCCTTGGCTTCAGCGTGAGTTATAGTTTTTTTCTTTTTCGCCATTTGAGCCCATCCCCCTTTCTGTGGAATGAGGGGTGGGCAACCTATCGACTTCTTCATTTTACCATTTAAAGGTTCCCTCTCATAGTGTTCGCCTGCTAAATTCTTTCGACAACCCAAAGTCTTATTTGCTAAGTGCAGGTCCAGTGAACGGCAATAAACAATCCAACTATCCCCCTCTAATCAGCATGCCGCAAGCAAACAGCCTCTTAATCCCCGCTGGTCATCAAGAAAGTTCCGCCACCCAAAAAAGGAATTATCAAAAACCAGGGAGGAATAAGTAATGCGGGAGGAATGACAATGAAAATTATCGCAGTTCACGAACATCCACATTTATTGGATAGCGCAGTTCAATTTTTCTGGGAGAAGTGGGGAACAGAAGAAAACTTCACTTTTTACCAGGATTGCATGATTCACTCCGGGAAAACAGAGGACGGGATCCCGAGGTTTTATGCAGCCATCCAGGATGAGCAAATCATTGGCACGTATGCATTAATCCGCAATGATCTTAATAGCCGGCAGGATTTGCATCCGTGGCTGGCATGTCTGTACATTGACCCGGACTTCAGAGGGAAGCAGCTTGGCGCTCGAAGCTTGGATTTAAAAAACTCTATCTTCAGACGGATTTGGAAGGGTATTATGAAAAATACGGCTGGGCGCATCGAGGAGAGGTGTACGGGGCGGGCGGCGGCTCCATTCCCTTTTATGAAAAGGGGACAGGAACGTAAAAAGAAACGCTCAGGAAGAATCCTGAGCGTTTTGCTGAATGCTTATGATCGTTTTCCAAAAAACGTACCGGTCACTTCCTGTTCCTGCAGGGATAGAAGCTGGGAGACTGTTATGAACTCGTAGCCCTCTTTTTCCAGATGCGTCAGCAGGTCTGGAAGTGCTTCAGCAGTTGGCTTGTGGATATCGTGCATCAAGACGATAGAGCCTGGCACAGCATTAGCCTTCACGATTTTTTGAATAGCCGAGGCATTGAGTGTTTTCCAATCCAGTGAATCGACCGACCATAGAATAAGCGGTGTATGAGCCATTCCGGCAATCTTCTTCACATCTTCATTCATGGCCCCATAAGGCGGGCGGACGGTTGCGGGAAGCTGGCCGCTTGCTTCTTTGATTTTTGTACTGGCCTCTTCCATTTCTTTTCGGATTTCTTTTTCGCCAAGGGAAGAAAGGTCCGCATGGCTGTCACTGTGATTTCCGATTTCATGGCCTTCTTCAGCCACTTGGCTTGCGAGAGCAGGATAGAATTGCGCTTGACTGCCAAGCATATAGAAGGTAGCCTTTGCGTTATGCTTTTTTAAAATATCCAGTATAAGCGGTGTGACTTTCGGGTGCGGCCCATCATCAAAGGTAAGGGCAATATACTTGCCGTTTGGATCCAGCGGAGCGGTTTCGGGTTCGCTCGCTTCCGGTTCAGGTAGCTTCAAGTGCTGGACAATTTCATCCTTTAAGAGGGAACGAATTTGTTCGACTGGAATTTTTACTTTGACCGCTCCGGCTGCACCGGCAGCAATTTCATACTCGTTAAAATAAAGCGTGAAATTCTTGCCGCTCAGTGACCATTTCCAGCTCGACGGATTTTCAAGCGCTTCGTCAAGCAGGTCATCAAACAGATAGTTCTGGAGTTCTTCCTTCTGGCCAATTTGGTTTGTTATCATCGTCCTGAGTGTTGTCAGGGACTCCTCATCCATATGGAAAACATCGGCAAGCTGCACCATTTTCTGATTCGCAAGGTCAATCGTGAACGTTTTGACCGCTGCCTGCCCATTGGCGCCGCCGGTGTACTGGTAGGCTTCAAATACCAGGGTGTACATGGTATCGGAGACTTTTTTCGGCTCAGCCTTGATATTGAGATGCGCACGAAATTCTTCGCTGTCCAGCACCTGCCTGTTTGCCTTCACAAGTTCCAGGAAATCCTTTTCCTGAATTTGGATCCATTCTTTCATGGGTTTGTTCAAATTCTCAATTTCAGTGATCGGAGTACTGATCGCAAGGGTATAAGATTTCGTTTCCTTTGTCCGGGTTTCTAGGTTTAATCCGGGGAAAGCTGCCGGGGAAGTTGTTTCTGTTCTGGAAAAGGCCTGGAGGCTGGTGTCAGCTCCAGAGCTGATGAAAAAATAGATGCCCATAATGAAGAGGCAGAATACTGCCCACGAAGGCCATTTTAACCGCTTAAACAATGATATCTTTCCTTTCCTGTCTGTAAAATTATGACTCTCCAAAGATATAATTATATCAGGAAATCTTCGGGATGGAGAAAAATTCACCATTTACTTTTAAAAAAATATAGTATAAAATATCACTTTAATCCGACTAAAGTGATAAGAAAAGGAGTGAATGAGGTTGGCTCAAGTTGAAATGAAAAATAAATCATGGATTTCAGCACCAACAACAGTTGTTTCAAACTTAAATCCGATTCAAAAGCCTTTCGTTGCAGCTGGTGTTCTTGCAGCTATCATTTTGTTCATTTTCATTATAAATAAAGCGAACATGACACAGGGAGTTCTATTTATTATTGGAATTGCACTCGGCATGACCTTGCTTCATGCCCGCTTTGGCTTCACATCTGCATTCAGGCGCTTTGCAAGCGTAGGGAACGGGCAAGGCCTGCAGGCGCATATGCTGATGCTGGCAGTTGCTTCAGCTTTATTTGCGATTATTTTAAGCACAGGCTTCAGTTTTACAGGAATTGAGCCTAAAGGATATGTGTCTCCTGTAGGAGTCAGCGTCCTGTTTGGTTCCTTTATTTTTGGAATAGGGATGCAGCTTGGGAATGGCTGTGCATCCGGTACTTTATATTCTGTAGGCGGAGGGCAATCCTCCATGATCCTGACACTGATTTCTTTCATCGCTGGTTCCACGATTGGAGCGTACCACTTCTCATTTTGGATAGAAGAAACACCGTCATTGCCGCCAATCTCCCTGGCTACCTCTACGGGACTCGGATATGGAGGGGCATTGGTGGTCCAGCTTGCTTTGTTTGCATTGATTTATTGGGTGACCCTGCAAATTGCGAAAAAGCGCAAAGCACCAATGATGAAAGCTTTGCCTACAACGGCCGGCTGGAAAAAAATCCTGCGAGGCTCATGGCCATTGTTCGCAGCGGCAATAGTATTGGCTTTGCTTAATGCATTGACTTTGACGATCCGCGGAACGCCTTGGGGCATCACATCCGCGTTCGCGCTATGGGGCGGAAAAACGCTGATGGCAATGGGAATCGATGTTACATCATGGGGATACTTTGCATCAGATCCGAACTTAGCGGCATTGAAAAACACAGTGCTTGCTGATTCTACAAGTGTTATGAACTTCGGCATCATCCTGGGTGCCTTTATTTCAGCGGCATCACAGGGAACATTCAAGCCAGGGAAAATTAAACCGGGTGTCGCAGGTGCTGCGATTGTCGGCGGACTGCTGATGGGATATGGTTCCCGTCTTGCATTCGGATGTAACATCGGCGCCTACTTTGGCGGAATTGCATCCTTCAGCCTGCACGGCTGGGTATGGGCGATCATGGCGATGCTTGGAACCGGGGTTGCTCTGTTCATCCGTCCGCTGTTTGGATTGAAGAACCCGAAATCTACAGATTCGGTTTGTTAATGGATAGTCTGGTGCTCTTGATGAGTGCCAGGCTTTTTTTAAATAAAAACTGGCGGTAAGCTCCTGCCGATTCCCTCCCTCAGATTCAACTTCAGCAAAACTGGCGAAGCTCTCACTTACAAGACTTTCCTCCTATTCCTTCTAAAAAACATTTTTTGACAAATATTGAATTTTAGGAAAAAGTAATCTATTAATATTTCCGCTCTCGAAATATAATGAGTGGCAAATAGTAGAGGAGGGATTACATGAAAAAGAAAAAGCTTCTCAGACCTGCTGCTGTGTTAGCGGTCATTTCTATGACTCTATCATCACTTGCCTACACGCCTGCAAATGCAGCTGCGAAAGAAAAGCCTGTACAGGCAGCACAAATCGAGGAGGTAAAGTCTCAGCCAATTTATTCGTATGAAGAGGCGATTCGTGAGACAGTCTATGTCGAGTCCACACTTGATTCGGATGAAAACGGAAAAGCAGACCGGATTGCCGTAGATATCATCCGTCCGAAAGAAACAGAAGAAGGATTGAAGGTTCCCGTGATCATGGATGCGAGCCCATACTATGAGAGTCTTGGGCGCGGAAATGAAAGTGAAGTGAAAGACCGGGACAAGGATGGTGTGAATGAGAAGTTTCCTCTATTTTATGATAATTATTTTGTTCCAAGAGGGTATGCTGTAGCTTTGCCCGAGATGGTTGGAACGAACAATTCTGATGGCTGCCCGACAACTGGCGGATATGAAGAGATTGAGAGCATCCGTGTTGTAATTGACTGGATGAATGGCAGAGCAAAAGCATGGGATCAAGATCATAAAGAAGTAAAAGCAGAATGGACAACCGGGAATGTCGGCATGATTGGAAAGTCCTATGATGGTACACTGGCCAATGGGGTTGCCGCTACAGGAGTGGAAGGCTTAAAGACCATTGTTCCAATTGGCGCCATAAGCAGCTGGTACAATTATTACCGCTATGAGGGACTTACATATTACAACAACGGGCCAGGCGGCCTGGCCAGCAGAGTTGCCAGCAGCTCCCGCAAAGAGGCCTGCAAGCCGGTGTTCGATCGCTTGAACTCAGAAGCGGATGATCCATCAGGCGATTATAATGAGTTTTGGGATGAACGAAATTACGTGAAAGACGTTAAAAACGTAAAAGCAAGTGTGTTTGCGGTCCATGGATTAAACGATTACAATGTGAAAATGAATCACCTTGCAGACTGGTGGACAGCCCTTGCGAAAGAAGATGTACCGCGTAAATTATGGCTCACTCAAACCGGCCATGTCGATCCATTTGACTTCCGCAGGGCAGAGTGGGTTGATACCCTTCACCGCTGGTTTGATTACTGGCTGAGGGATATGGAGAATGGCATTATGGATGAACCTGCTGTTGATATTGAAAGAGGCGCAGATCATTGGGAAACTCAAGCTTCCTGGCCGGATCAAAATGCGGCAGATGTCAAGATCCGTCTGGCACCAGGCGAGAATGACCAGACAAATGGCACGCTGACAACAGGACCTGTGAAGGGCAATTTTAAACAATCTTTTACAGATAACCCAAAACAAACGGAGCAGCAGATGGTCACGAATGAAACAGCTGTCAAAAGCGACCGCCTGGCATTTTTATCTCCACGGCTTAAAGAAGACGTCCGTTTGAGCGGCATACCTGAAATTTCACTCCGGGCAAAGGTAGATAAAGAAGACTCCAACTTAACAGTTCTCATTGTAGACTATGGAACAGATACCCGCATCAATCATGAGGGTCCGGGAGAGGGTATCCGGACACTTGATGCAGAAACCTGCTGGGGAGAAAGCAGCTCAACAGATGATGCCTGCTACAAAGAAACAGAGAAAACCACTCACACAGCACCATATGAAGTTGTGACAAGAGGCTGGTTCGATCCGCAAAACTGGAAAACGATTGAGAAGGACGAACCTTTAAAAGAGGGCAAGAATTATAAGTTTGAATGGGATGTTTTGCCTGAAGACTATGTATTTAAGGAAGGTCACCGAATTGGCATCATTATCGCCGGAAGCGATCGAAGACGTGCCATTCCTTCAGCAACAGGCGCGACATTTGAAGTGAAACTGGGGCAAAGTTATATCAGCCTTCCTGTTGTGGGCGGAAAAAAAGCAGTTGGATTTTAATAGAATAGAAGAGGCGGGTCTGCAGCAAGTGCAGACTCGTTTTTTATTTAAGGTGGACAATTGTTTACGTAAATTCCATTTCATAACAGAGTTCTTCCTGCTGTGTATCTTCAAACCACTTCACGCCAGCCGCAGTCATGCCGATTTTTTCGAGCACCTTTCCGGATGCAGGGTTGGCCGGATCCACCGCCGCGGATATTTTCCGCACATTCAGGCCACTATTCCTTAAAGCCGCCACGCATGCAGCCGCAGCTTCAGCAGCATACCCCTTGCCCCAGTAATGCTGATTAAAATGATAGAGGAGCTCGACTTCGTGTTCATTTTCAGCCGGGTTAAACCCGCAAACCCCGATGATGAAGGAGGATTCTTTTAGCAAAACAGTATAAACAGAGTAGCCTTTTTCATTCTGCAGCCTCCGGTAAAAGTCAATGGAGCGCTGGATTCGGCTTCTTGGACTGTCGCCGCCGCAGTGTTTCATTACCTCAGGATTGCCCCAAATCTCATAAATTGCATCCAGGTCATCGGGCTTCATGGTCCGGAGCTGGAGCCGGTCTGTTTCAAAAGGAATGGCCATTCTATTCACCTCACACGGTTTCGTCTTCTATGAAAATATTATAAGATAGAGTGAGGAAAAAAGTTAAGGAGTTTTTGTTATGCACGTACTCTATAAATCTTTGATTTTAGGAATAGCTGCCGGCATTCAGGGAATCGCGATGACCTTTTTCCTGTTTCCGCATTTTATCCCTTCCGGCGGAGCGGCGAGTCTGGCAGTTTTATTCAATTATCTATTGGACACCCCCTACTCGGTGACATTGTGGGTTTTGAATGCGGGCCTGCTGCTGGCAGCGGCCAAATGGCTCGGGAAAAGCAGTGTGTTCTGGACGCTGTTTTGTGTTTCGGTTACTTCGGTTACGATTGATTTTCTGACTCCATACATAACGGAACCGCTGAATCCGGTCTTCCTGGATCTTTTGCTTGGAGCAGCAGTCTTTGGAGTTGGAGTCGGCATTTTATTCCGGATGGGCGCTTCGTCAGGGGGAATGGATATCCTGGCATTAATCATTTCCAAAGCAAGAGGAAGTGCGCCGGGACGGACGCTGTTTTACATAAATGGCAGCCTGCTTTTGCTTACAGGGGTTGTCGTGGACTGGAAGGTTATTGTTCATGCGGTGATCTGCCAGATGATCGGGACGCGGATGATTGATCTCATTTACAAGCTTGAATTTGATATAAGTAGTAAAAAGGCCGTTAATTGACGGCCTTTTACTGTGCTTTTGTCATTTATAGGTCAATCGGCTGCTGAAATCGGCCAGGTTTCGTTATATCGGGCAAAGAGTTAAGGATTGCGGCCGGATTTTTATTTTATCGGTCACTTTCAAAAGTAAATCGGCCAGAATTACATTTTATCTGCCACTCCGCATCACGTAGATTTGCGGCAATGGCACAGTGCAAAATAATTTAATATAACACTCTCCACAAATAAAAAGTAGCATACGCTTCCCAATTCTCCCAGCGAGCTGAATATTTCAGGATTTCCTCTCTCGCCGGTTTCCTTTCAGATCCTGTGATCACTTTAATCGCATTATGCAGTCCGACATCATCGATAGGAAAAGCGTTCGGGAAGCGCAGGCACCGCATGAGGACATAATGGGCGGTCCAGGGGCCGATGCCGCGTATTTTGGTCAGCTTTTTTTCTGCAGCTTTTACATCTGCCTCTTTAAGCAGGTCCACTTTCGACAGCTTGCCGTTTGCAATTAAGCGGGCTGTGTCAATCAGATATTCACATTTTTTGACGGTCATTTTTAAGTCGGCCAAATCTTCGATAGTTAACCCGGCAATCGTTTCCGCTGCAGGGAAGAGCCAGTATTTGCTCCTGCCGTTTTCCAGCGACTCCCCATATTTTTCAACAAGCCGCCGTTTTAGTGTATACGCATATGTAAGGTTAATCTGCTGCCCGAGGATTCCCCAGGCCAGAGCCTCGAATAAATCGGGAATTCCCATAACTCTCAGCCCGAAAAATTGCTCTGCAGGCTTTTTCAGCAAGGGATCTGATTGTGCCATCTTATAAAATGGTGTCAGGCTGAATCCCAGGTCGAACCAATCATGAATATATTCCGCTATCTCCTCTTTCATTTGATGCGTGACGGGCTTATGAATGCCGACGGATAGGAACTGATCTGACCCGGCACTTATTTCAATCAGCAGCTTTTCATTCCCGATGACAAGGGCGCGTCTAATTGTCTCGCCGGAAATTTCATAAAGACATTCATTTGCCGATCTTGATAAGTATCGCAGGTTTTCTGAAAAGCTGAAATCATGCGGAGTGAAAATGACCAGGCCATTTTCATCCTCTTTCCAGTTAACAGAGTGAGAGCTCATTTTGATTCCTCCTTTTCTTTATTGTAAGTCCTCAGGATTACGTTATCTTGCGTTTACATATAGGAATCAGCTGATAATGAGTATTTTTTGTGTATACTTTTTAGCAGAGGTGAGCGCATTTGGCTTATGAACAGATTTCGGAAGAATATTGGAACGCGATAAAGGATTGCGACAAATCCTATGATGATCTTTTTCTTTATGGTGTTAAAACGACAGGGATATTCTGCAGGCCATCGTGCCGGTCGAGAGTCCCGAATATCGGCAATGTCGCTATTTTTAAGGATGCTGCTCAAGCACTGGCGGAAAATTTCAGACCGTGCAAGCGCTGCAAACCGGAAGGCCTCAGCCTGCCAGCAGAAGAATGGATTAAGCAAATAACCGGGTGGATCGACCAGCATTATAGCGGCCCGATTACACTGCATCAATTAGGGGACCTGTTTCATGGAAGTCCCTATCATTTGCAGCGGGTGTTCAAACGGGTCACCGGGAAGTCGCCCACAGAATATATTCAGGATATCAGGCTCGAAAAAGCCATCTATCTGCTGGAGGCAGGGGACCAATCGGTAGCTGATGTCGGTGCATCAGCAGGATTCCCCAGCCCCCCTTATTTTATCTCTTTATTTAAAAAGAAGCTGGGCACAACACCTGCAGCATATCGAAACAAAACAGGGAGGAAAAAGAATGAACATTGAATGGGCGAACCTGCAGGAAGGAGAATGGAGTCTGTATCTGGCTAGAACAGAAAAGGGTCTCTGCTATATAGGAAGCGCCTCGGAGTTTAAGGATTTTGAAAGGTCGCTGAAAAAATTTATTCCAGCTGCAGTGCTTGTGGAAAATAAAGAAGCATTGCAGCCATACATGATGGAAATACAGGAATTTCTTCTGGGAAAAAGACAAGTTTTTTCAATGGACCTGGATGTGAAAGGCACTCCGTTTCAAGAAGAAGTCTGGGAGGCATTAGCAAAGATTCCTTACGGAAAAACAGTCTCTTATTCGGACATTGCAGAGAAAATAAACAGGCCGCAGGCAGTAAGGGCAGCAGGGAAAGCAATCGGTGCCAATCCGCTGTTAATCGCGGTCCCATGCCATCGTGTCATCGGAAAAAATGGTGCTATAACCGGCTATCGCGGGGGCATTGAAATGAAGCAGCTTCTGCTTGAATTGGAGAAACAAGGCTGAAGAGATGGACCTCTTCGGCTATTTTTGTGTTTAGCAGCTGGGAAATTAGTATAAAGCTTGAGGCATTAAATAGATTCATCAAAATAAGACCGACACGGATTAATTCAGACAGGAGAGGGGGAAATCAGAGGTCCTGAGTCTGAACTGGTTGCATCTTCGGACAGGATAATAAGAAATCAGAGGGTTAGAGTCCGAACTAAGCATTCCGCCTATATTTACAGTCTAAGACAGAGACCTGTGAGAAAAAAGATAAAGGGAACTTTTTCCTCCCGCAGACGTAGAAATAGGAAAGTGAACGCAGTTTGCGCGCAAAGGCGGAGGAGGAGAAGAGAATGTATGTAATTGATCCCATGTTCTGGCCTAAGCTTTTACTCTTAATAACGATTGTTGGAGCATTAATCTATTTCTTCGAATTAGGTTTAAGGAAATGGCTGAAGGTTGAGAAAAAGAAGTTTTTTTCTTATAACCATATCAATGATAAACATAAAAAGGTGGATTGGACCATTCGAATAGGGTTTTTAGTGACCATCCTGGCCGGAGGCATTTTTAATATGATGAGGGATCCGATGGAATGGCTATGGTTTTTAGAACCATGGTTTCTGCTTTTTGTTTTTATCGGTTTTTCTGAAATCGCCAGGGCTTTTATGGAGTGGAAATATGCCGAAAACCGCAGGGCTTATATGGTGACCATTATTCATCTGGTCTTTGTTTTAATTTTGTTATTGACAGTTATTAATACTGATTTTTTCTGGATGTTATAGGTTGAATCACCTATCAAACAGTCACTGAATTCCGGACCGAAAAACTCCCGGCGGTCCTTGTCTTTTTTTTAGAAACTTGCCATCCGGATGCCACCCCCATTTATTTCATTATCATGTGACATTTGTCTTTTTTTTTCAGTTTAGAATTCCCGATTCATTGTCCAATCTATCATCCCTCATAGTTTCGGATTATAATAAACTAAAGCATGATCAGGGGGGATTAAAATGCAAAGCATCACCTGCGAAAAAAGATCCTATTCCAGAGAGTTTCATTCGCACCAGCATGAATTTGGCCAGTTTCTGTTCCCCTTGCAGGGCTCCCTGGATATCCAGACGAAATGGCAGGAAATCAAGCTTGACCCCGAGCATTGTTTTTACCTTCCGCAAGGGGTTGATCATAATTATCGGTCCATGGACCGGAATGAATTTTTGATCCTGGATATCCCGACGGCCTATTTGCCGGAAGAGACCAGCAACATGTATATTCAGCTGAACCAGCAATGGTCTTCGATCCGTTATTTGCTGCTGGAAGAGGCGGGGAATCAGGGGGACACATCCTCCCTGGCAGGTTTGACCAGGTATGTGACCAGCAAACTGCAAGTCGCCAAGCCCCCGTCGATTGACTATATTCATAAACATTATAAGGAGTCGATCCGATTGGAGACTCTAGCGCAAATCGAACATTATCATCCAGCCTATTATTCCGCATGGTTTAAGAAGAAAACCGGGAAAAGCCCGAAAGGCTATATATCAGATCTGCGCTTGAAAGAGGCGAAGCATTTATTAATGTCAACCTCCTGGTCCATGTCTGTGATCAGCGGGGAATTAGGCTTCGAAAATTCTTCCTCCTTTACACGGTGGTTTACCCGCTGTGAAGGAATAGCACCACAAAAATACAGGATCCTTAAGAATGGATAAAAGGGATACTAAACTTGGTAAAGAAAATTCTCAGGAATTTTTCTAAGATAAGTTTAATGATTCCTTTTATCTTTTTTTATTGAGGTGATAACATGAACGGGAAAGCGGCTCCATTTTTTATATTGCTTGCCGGAGTGCTCTGGGGGACCACGGGTACCACGCAGGCATTCGCGCCGGAAAACGCACACCCGATTGCCATCGGGGCTGCCCGTCTGGCGGCAGGGGGTTTATTTTTATCATGCATGGTTCTGATGGCGGGGAAATTGAACCTGAAAAATTGGCCTATTAAGAACACCCTTTTGGCTTCACTTTGTATGGCGCTGTACCAGCCATTATTCTTTTCAGCGGTCACTCTTACAGGGGTAGCCATTGGGACCGTGACAGCGATCGGGAGTGCGCCGGTCTTATCGGGTTTTCTTGAATGGCTCTATTTAAAAAAGCGCCCATCTGCCATTTGGTGGTGTTCTACCTCCCTGTCCATTCTGGGATGTGTTTTGCTTTTCATGAACAAAAATTCGGTTCATATGGACCCGATTGGCCTATTAATGGCATTGGGGGCTGGTTTAACATTTGCAGGCTATACGCTTGTCAGCAGGGATCTGGTTGAAAGTTATTCATCCCTCTCAGTCGTTGCCGTTGTGTTCACACTAAGCGCCATCTTTCTATCGCCATTCTTATTTATTTTTGACATGTCCTGGCTTGCGAGTGGTCGGGGTTTGACTGTCAGCCTGCACCTGGGAATTCTGGCTACGGGATTTGCCTATTTCCTTTTTTCAAAAGGGCTTGTCCATGTTTCCTCTTCGACGGCGGTCACACTTGCACTGGCGGAGCCTTTAACTGCAGCATTATTAGGCGTTTTTCTATTAGGGGAATCTTTAAACATTACTTCCTGGCTGGGGATTTTCCTTTTGCTGCTTGGTATTGGCGTATTGATAGGATCCTCAAAAGCTTCTGGAGGAAACATTGAGCCTGGGGTGGTAGAGAAACATTGAGCTTTAAATAAAAGCCTCCCCCGGACCAGGGATTATCGAAAATCCAATTAATCTAGTATTATATATAGTAAATAAACAAAAAGGGGAAATACACAGTGGATATACAGAAAATCATTACAACACGCCGCAACATAAAAAAATTCAAATCTGATAAAGTGGAGCATAGTTTAATCACATCCTGGCTGGAGGCTGCAAGCATGGCACCCAACCATAAAATGACGGAGCCTTGGGAAGTTTTATTTGCCGGTCCGGAAACAAGAGCCAAGCTGAATCATAAAACCGATTTCGGCGGTGCCCCTGTTGTGCTGGCGATTCTGTCCAAACATGGAGCAACAGCTCTTGAGCGAACAGAGAATATGGCTGCCGTATCCTGCTTTATCCAGAATTTTATGCTGATGGCTTGGGAATCAGGAGTGGGGACATTCTGGTCTTCTCTGGGAACTTCACCTAAAGCCAGATTAACTTTAAATGTCCCTGATGATTACGATGTAGTCGGTATTCTGGGAGTAGGATTCCCTGAGGAAGTGCCGGAAGCGAAGGAACGTACACCGATTGACAGGAAAATAAAGCATTTATCATAAGTATTTTAATAGGGCGCCTATCTCATTGGATGGTGCTTTTTTTTGTTAAAATATGGTATAATTACGAAGCTGTAGATTACTATCTTACAAGAGGAGTTCATATGAAAATCATCCAGGCTATTATAATCATATTAATATGGGCGATTCCTATTTTCAGTATAAGAAAAACTTATAAAAAAATGGATTATGAAGAAAAGCAGGATGTTAAAGATGAGTTGAAGAACCCCTCGTTCCTTCTGTTTGTTTTCACCTGTATTGGTTTTCAGGTGTTGATTACCGGCAATATCTCAGAAATAAAACTCCTGCAGCATATAGGCGCAGGCTTAGTGTTCATCGGATTCGTTTCTGGATGTGTGGGCGCTTTCAGACAAAGATACTTTAAAAAGGGTATTGGGTTAATGTTAGCAGGCGGTATTGGAGCAGTGATTTATTTTATCTAATGTTTGTTCAGAAAGGGGTGCACACGCAGCTCTTTTTTTCACGTCCTCCCTATGGCATAATTTTCTAAGACAAAGGAGTGAGAGGATGCAGAAAGTATTCATTATTGAGGATGACCCGAAAATTGCGGAGCACCTGCAATCTTATTTAGTGAAGTATGGCTACCAGGCAGTTATGGCGGAACAGCTCGATGATGTAATGGCAGAGTTTCATAAGCAGAAGCCGGATCTTGTCCTTTTGGATATTAATCTTCCGAGCTTTGACGGGTATTACTGGTGCAGGCAAATCCGAAAGGAGTCCATTTGTCCGGTCATTTTCATTTCCGCCCGGGTAGGGGAGATGGACCAGGTAATGGCGCTTGAAAATGGCGGGGATGATTTTATCACGAAGCCGTTTCACCCGGAAATTGTGATGGCGAAAATCCGCAGCCAGCTGCGCCGGGCTTACGGGGAGTATGCCTCACAGGCACAGGAACGGATAATTGAAATAGAAGGATTAAAGCTGTTTCCGGAAAGAATGGAACTCACATTTCGTGATAAAGCGGTCCAGCTGTCTAAAAAAGAAGCGGATATTATCGAAAGTCTCCTGGAGCGGCACCCGCGAGTGGCCGGGCGTGAGGATCTTCTTGAAAAGCTTTGGGATGAGCAGGTTTATGTGGATGAAAATACACTGAATGTGAATATGGCGAGGGTAAGAAAAAAATTTGAGGCAATCGGGCTTTCAGGAGCGGTCGAAACCGTGAGAGGGGCAGGCTATCGTTTGAATGTTACCTGGTGAAAGGCTGGAGAGAAATGAAATTATTTTTTAAAGAGCATGCGCTATTAATTGCTGTACAGATTGTTCAATTTTTTGTGGTTTTGGCTATTTACTGGCTTGATGGCTATCAGCGTCTATTGCCGGCTCTCTATGGCATATTTCTCGGACTATTCTTTCTCACGGCTTACCTTGCCTACCACTATTTTAGCCGCCGCAAGTTTTATAAAAGGCTGACAAATGAGCTTTCTTCTCTTGACGATTCCTTTCAAACAACAGAAAACTCACCCATCTCCATGGCGCTTGATGAACTGCTGAAGGACCAGAATAAGCATTATCAAACGAGAATCAAAGCGCTGGAATCCAGGCAGGATGAGCATTTGAAGTTCATGGATCAATGGGTCCATCAGATGAAAACACCGCTTTCTGTCATAGAGCTGATTGCACAAAACCTGGATGAACCGGATTCATCAAGCATACGTGAAGAAACAGACCGGATGAAAACGGGCTTGAACACCATCCTCTATATGGCGAGACTCCGGACAATCGAACAGGATTTTCATATCAAACCTGTACACTTGTCGAAAATCATTCATGAAGTAAATGGCGAAAACAAACGGTTTTATATCCGGAACGGAGTGTATCCGAATCTTCTGCAGGAAAAAGAAAACATAATCGTGGAGACAGATGAGAAATGGCTGTTCTTTATGCTTTCTCAGCTGATCCATAATGCGGTCAAGTATTCCAGGGGAAAGAGCAGCAGGGTTGATATTTCCGTCTATGAAAAAGACGGGGAAGCTGTCTTAGAAGTGAAGGATTTTGGTGCCGGCATTCCGGAAGCGGATAAGCGCCGTGTGTTTGAACCTTTTTATACCGGTGAAAATGGGCGGAAATTCAGAGAGTCCACAGGTATGGGGCTGTACTTGACGAAGGAGGCGGCCGACTACCTTGGCCATCGGATTGAACTGGAATCCACACTTGGTGAAGGGTCTCTTTTCCGGCTGATTTTCGGAAAAACACAGAACCTTACAATCTTGTAAGGTAAGTGAAAGAAAAATCGATTTTTGGAACTGGAAATAGACGATATACTGATCACAAGTCAAATGACTGTGAAAGGAGAACTTGTGATGCTAAAAGTAAAACAAGTAAGCAAGATTTATGAAGGAAAGATCGCCTATCGTGCGTTAACGGATATTAACTTAACGATTGAAGAAGGTGAGTTTGTCGGAATCATGGGTCCTTCGGGAAGCGGGAAAACAACGCTGCTAAACATGATTGCCACCATTGATGAACCGACAACAGGGGAAATCCTGATTAATGAAAGAAATCCACATGTCTTAAAAAAAGAGGAGCTGGCTCAATTCCGGCGCCGTGAACTGGGATTTGTATTTCAGGACTTTAACCTGCTTCATACCTTGACAGTTGAAGAAAATATGGTCCTTCCGCTGACATTGGACGGAAAAAAAGTGAAGGAAATGAAGGAGAAAGCGTATCAAATTGCTGAAAAATTGGGGATTGCCGGCATTATGAATAAACGAACGTATGAAATTTCGGGGGGACAGGCGCAAAGAGCGGCTGTGGCAAGAGCGATGATTCATACACCAAAGCTTCTACTCGCCGATGAACCTACAGGGAATTTGGATTCCAAGTCTTCCAAGGATGTAATGGAAATGCTTGAATCGATTAACCAAACAGAGAAGACTACTATGATGCTTGTCACACATGATGCGCAGGCAGCGAGCTATTGCAACCGGGTCATCTTCATTCGGGACGGAAAGTTCTATTCGGAGATTCACCGCGGAGATAACCGCCAGGCCTTTTTCCAAAAGATCATCGATACACTTTCGCTGCTGGGAGGGGATGCACATGACCTTTCGTCAGTTCGCGTTTAATAACGTTATTCGCAATAAACGGCTGTATGCAGCCTATTTTCTCAGCAGTTTATTTACGGTCATGGTCTTCTTTACCTTCTCCATTTTTGCAAATCATCCTGCATTAAGCGGGGAGGCGATGAACTCAACCGTCACAAAGGGAATGAATGCAGCTGCCGGAATTATCTATGTGTTTTCGTTCTTTTTTGTGTTGTATTCAATGAGCTCATTTTTGCAGTCCAGAAAAAGGGAATTCGGCTTATTAATGATACAGGGCATGAGCATGAAGCAAATCCGCCTCATGGTCTTTTTGGAAAATATGCTGATTGGCTTATTGGCAACCGTTGGCGGTATTCTTCTGGGCCTTGTGTTTGCAAAAGGGATTTTGCTGCTGGCTGAAAATGTGCTGATTATTGAACGTACGCTTTCTTTTTATTTTCCAGTGAAAGCCATCCTGGTTACCTTTATTTCTTTCATCATTTTATTTTTCTTTATTTCCTTGTTTGTCACGTATGTTCTGCGCAGCAAAAAGCTGATTGAATTAATTAAAGGAAATAAGATGTCAAAGGGCGAGCCGAAAGCGAATCTTTTCTTAACGATGCTGGCGGTCCTTTTATTAGGAGCGGGGTATGCAGCTGCCTTACTTGCAAAAGGTGTGATGGTAGTAGCGGCCATGGTGCCGGTGATCATCGTTGTTTGCATTGGGACATACCTGTTATTTACGCAATTAAGCGTATTTATCATTAGACGATTAAAGAAGAATGAGCGGGTTTTCTGGTTTAAGACCAATATGCTGCTGTTTTCTGACTTAGCCTTCCGCATGAAGGATAATGCGCGGACATTCTTCATGGTGGCCATGGTTTCAACGGTTGCCTTCAGTGCAATCGGCACGCTGTTCGGATTTCAGACCGTTTTGACCTCCAGTATCAAAGATCTGAATGCCACAACGTTTTCCTATAAAACGAGTGAAGACCAAGAAGAGAAAAATGTTGCGGCTATCAACCGAATATTAAAGGAAGAAAACATTGAAACCGAATCGGCACATACTGTATTGCAGAGCTTTGAAGTGGGCGGAAGTTCCACTCAGATTGCCAGCCAATCCGATTTTAACCGTTTTGCCTCCCTAATTGGCGAAGATCCCGTTACTTTAAAAGAAGGACAAGTAGTGGTGGTGGAGTATGCAGGCACCAACCTCGGGCAATCGAAGGACCTCATGAATGAAACCATTACACTGACGTCCGGCACAGTTTTGAAACCGAAAGAAGCTATTCATTCGAAAGCCCTGCCGGCAATAGATTCCTATTTTATCATGTCTGATGAAGACTTTAAAAAGCTTCCTGAACCGACTTGGGAAGAAAGCTATTATGCCTGGCAGGCAACAAATGGCGAGGAACGGGTAATGGCTGCTTCTGAAAAGCTCTACAAGGAACTGCCAAGATATGAAATTACATCCGTAGAATACGAAATAAATGAAATAATGAAAGGCTACGGGCCCATATTATTTGTCGGTCTGTTTATCGGAATTGTCTTTTTCGTATCAGCCGGCAGCTTCCTATACTTCAGGCTTTACATGGACCTGGATGAAGATAAACAAAAATTCAGGTCGATATCTAAGATGGGGCTGACCGGTAAAGAGCTGAAAAAGGTCTTAAACAGACAGACGATGATTCTGTTTTTCGCCCCTATCCTCGTCGCTCTTATTCATGGTGCTGTGGCCCTGACTGCGTTATCAAATCTATTCTACTTTAACTTGTTTAAAGAATCTGTCGCTGTTCTGAGTGTTTTCCTGGCCATCCAGGTTGTTTACTTCTTCATAGTGCGCTTTTTCTATACGAAGCAGATTCAGGCGGCGGTCTGATTAATGATTGAATTAAATATTCAGGATATAACAGAGCATTCATATTTTTGAAGTTAATTATTGAATAGGGGGTATTCACTGCGGCAGGCTTGTACTGCCGCTTTTCTTATATATCATACTCAAGATCCCACCTGCATATAGAAAAGGGAACGAAACTATATGCAGGAGTGATGGAATGGCAATTTTGGTTACTGGAGGAGCAGGTTATATTGGTTCGCATATTGTAGATCTTCTCATGCGAAAAGGGTACAAAACAGTAGTTGCCGATAATTTGACTACTGGCCATAGAAAGGCGGTCCATCCGAAGGCAGTTTTCTATGAGGGGGATATCAGATCGCAGGATTTTCTAAATAGTGTCCTTTGCCGTGAGCGTATAGAGGGAGTATTTCATTTTGCGGCGTCATCCCTTGTAGGGGAATCGATGAAAGATCCGCTAAATTACTATAATAATAATGTACTTGGTTCTCTTAGCCTTTTAAAGGCTTTGGAAGCGCATAAGGTAAAAAAGCTGGTGTTTTCGTCAACAGCAGCCGTATATGGGGAGGCGAAAAGCCAGCCAATACGGGAAGATGCGCCGCTTTCGCCTGCAAGCCCGTATGGTGAGACGAAGCTTGCCGTTGAACGGATGCTCCATTGGTGGGCGCAGGCATCAGGAGCAAGGTTCGTGTCGCTCCGTTATTTTAATGCTGCAGGGGCAAAGGCTTCAGGGGAGATGGGCGAGGACCATCAGAATGAGACACATTTAATCCCGATCATCCTGCAGGCGGCACTTGGAAAAAGAGAATCGGTCTCCATTTTTGGGGATGACTATCCAACAAAGGATGGTACCTGCATAAGGGACTATATACATGTAGAGGATTTGGCAGAAGCCCATCTGCTGGCACTCCGGTACCTGGAAGATGGAGGGGAAAGCACTGTGCTTAATCTGGGGGGAAGCAAAGGGATATCTGTAAAAGAGGTGATCGAAGCTGCAGAAGAGGCAACAAATAGATATGTTAATGTAACGATTGCTCCCCGAAGGCCAGGAGATCCGGCAGAACTGGTTGCCTCATCTGAGAAAGCAAGGTTAATGCTGAACTGGAAGCCGCAAAAAACTAGTATCCGCCAGATCGTCGAGGATGCCTGGAGCTGGCACAGATCCCATCCTGACGGATATCACAAATCATAAGCGGGCTTGCCTTAAGTATAGTGAAAGCTTTTCCTTCAGCTCAGGTCTTTGCAGGGCATAATCAATCGAGGCTTTAAGAAAGCCGAATTTATCTCCAATATCATAACGGCTTCCCTGAATCAGGTAGGAATAAATTTTTTCCCGGCGAAGCAAGGCATGGAGAGCGTCTGTCAGCTGCAGCTCGCCTTTGCTGTCCGGGCTTCCGTTCTCAAGCATGTCAAATATTGCAGGTGTTAAGATATAGCGGCCAATAATGGCATGTGCAGAAGGGGCTTTTTCAGCAGAAGGTTTTTCCACAAGGCTATTCACTTTGTATAATGGGCCCCTCTGTTCCGAATAGCCTACAATTCCATATTTATTGACTTCAGACAGAGGAACCTCACTGCATCCAAGGATGCTTGCCCCCGTTTGATTATATTGCTCAATCATTTGCAGCATGGCAGGTGGTTCTCCGTCGATGATATCATCGCCAAGGAGGACGGCAAACGGTTCCCTTCCAATGAACTTTCTCGCGCATAAAATGGCGTGCCCCAATCCTAGCGGCTCCTTTTGCCTGACATAATGGATATCCGCCAGATTGGTGATTTCGCGCACTTCCTCAAGCATTTCAAGCTTTCCGCTTTTCTGCAGCAGCAGCTCCATTTCAACCGATTTATCAAAGTGGTCTTCAATGGCCCGTTTGTTTCTCCCCGTTATGATGATAATATCTTCAATTCCTGAAGCAATGGCTTCCTCCACAATATATTGAATGGCGGGCTTATCGACGATGGGGAGCATTTCCTTGGGCTGTGCCTTTGTGGCCGGCAGGAAACGGGTTCCGAGCCCTGCAGCAGGAATGACCGCTTTTTTAATCATTGTAATCCGCCCCTTTCCACTTTATTTTTATGTCGGAGGAAGGTTGTATTATCCCTTCCTGAATATTTTGCCACTGTTCGTGAACCCTAAAATTGTAAATAATCTTGAACCCAGAGGTGTAGAGATTGCTTCTAAAAAAATTGGCAGCCGAGAAAAATCTCCTTATTCTGGCAGGCATTGCTTTAGCTTTATTTGTTTCCCCATTATACATATTAGGTGAAAATGCACATATCCGCGTTCATGATAATCTTGACAGCAATCTGGCGTGGTATAAAGTTCTTGCTGAAAGCGGGCAGCTTGCAGGATCAATAGATGCTGTCATTCCGCAAGTTATGAACGGAAATTTGTCCCGCAATGCGTTTGGGTCGGAATTTACATTAATTGTTTGGCTGTATGCTTTTTTTCCAACGATGATTGCTTATGCACTCAGCCAGACAATCACAAGGGTGTTTGCTTTTATCGGTATGTATTTGCTTTTGAAAAAACATTTTCTTAAAGAAGAAAAGTGGGCGCCCGTTACGATTGGGACAGCCCTCTCTTTTGCTTTCACGCCATTCTGGCCTTCCGGAATGCTGAGTACGCTTGGGATGCCGCTTGCGCTTTGGGCTTTCCTGAATATCAGGCAAGGGGAAAGGTCCTGGAGAAATGTCCTTGTCCTCACCCTGTTGCCTTTATATGCAAGCATCGTCCTTGGCTTTTTCTTTTTCCTGAGCGCCATGGGAGTTTTCTGGCTGACAGACTTGATCCGGAAAAGAACATGGAATTGGCCATTTCTCTTATCAATTATTTATATGACCGGAATCTTTTTCATCGTTGAATACAGGCTCGTTTATTCCTTCCTATTTGACGATGAGCCGAACAGCCGGGATGAATATTTCCATGCGAGGCTCACCTTTTGGCATTGCGTCAGGCTGACATTCAAGAATTTTGCTATCGGGCACCATCATGCTGCCACAATTCATACGCTGATTATTCTGCCCATCATGTTAGTGGCTCTTTTTATGGTACTGAGGAAAAAGGATTGGAAAAAAGAGAAGGTGTTTATGTTCCTGTTTTTCCTGAACTTTGCGTTATCTGCATGGTATGCCTTCTGGTTCTACAAAGGCTGGCTTCCCCTTACAGAGCGTTTTCACGTGCTTGATACTTTCAACTTTGCCAGATATCACTTTTTAAGGCCCCTGGTGGTTTATCTCCTGTTTGCGCTATCGTTAAAAATTGTTTGGTCATACGGGAGGTTATGGAGGAGGATGGTCCCTGTATTTGTGCTTGCCCAGGTGATTGCCGCGTCCTTTTTTAACGAGGAAATTCTTTTTCAGAATAAGCCAACGGTCAAGCAATTTTACGCAGAAGAGCAGTTCTCGGCTATTAAAGACTACATTGGGCTTCCTCAGGAGGATTACCGGGTCGCAAGCATTGGGCTTCATCCGGCTATTGCCCAGTATAATGGTTTCTACACGCTGGATTCCTATAATAATTTCTACCCCTTATCATACAAATATCAATTTCGAAAAATCATTGAAAAAGAGCTTGAAAAAAATAAAACCATCCGCACCTATTATGATGAGTGGGGTGGGAGATGCTATATCTTTACGGACGAGCTTGGCAAGCATTATATGTTCAAGAAGCGCACGAAAAAAAGGCTGAAGAACCTGGAATTGAATACAGACGCCTTTAAGGCCATGGGAGGCTCATATCTTTTTTCATCCGTTCCCATCGACAATGCCGAAGATAATCAGCTTGTATTGGAGAAGGTTTTTGAATCAAAAAGCTCTGTGTGGAAAATCTACCTTTATAAAGCCATATAAACCAGGAGGAATTAAGAATGAACAACCCGGTACTCACCATCGTAGTTCCTTGCTTCAACGAAGAGGAGGTACTGCCGGATACAATTGATCAGCTCGGTGGCTTGCTAATAGAATTGGTGGATGATGATCTTGTTTCGGATCAAAGCAAAATCCTGTTTGTGGATGATGGAAGCAGGGACCGGACCTGGCAGATTATCTATAAGCAGAGCCTGAATAACCCGCAAGTGAGGGGGCTGAAGCTTGCCAGAAATGCAGGACATCAGAATGCGCTGCTTGCGGGATTAACAGCAGCAGGTAAGGTTTCAGATTGCACGGTGTCTATCGATGCCGACCTTCAGGATGATATTGCCGTGATCCGGGAGTTTATCCTGAAGTTCCGGGAAGGAAATGACATTGTCTATGGAGTTAGAAGAAAGCGGGACAGTGATTCATTGTTTAAGAGAAGCACAGCACAGGGATTTTATAAGCTGATGGAAAAAATGGGAGTAGATCTTGTCTATAATCATGCTGATTTCCGCCTGATGAGCAAGCGAGCTTTGGAGGAGCTGCAGCGCTATGAGGAGGTCAATCTGTTCTTGCGCGGAATTGTGCCTATGCTGGGCTTTAAAACAGCCAGTGTTTACTATGACCGCAAGGAACGCCTTGCCGGGGAAACGAAGTACCCGCTGAAAAAAATGCTGGCCTTTTCCTTTGAAGGAATCACTTCTTTTTCCGTGACGCCGATCCGGATGGTATTGGCATTGGGGATCGGATCTTTTTTTATCAGCCTTATATTTGGCCTCTACTTTCTGGGTTTGCGCTATTTTGGAGAAACGGAAACTGGCTGGACATCGTTAATCGCCTCGATCTGGATGCTGGGAGGACTTCAGCTGACAGCCATTGGACTGGTCGGGGAATATATTGGGAAAATCTATAAAGAGACAAAACGCAGACCTAAGTTTTCGATTGAAGTAGATGCGTTTAATTTACCGATTTCCCGTCATTTGATTACGGATGGAGACCATGATGATGAGTTCGCGGACATTCATTTTGGAAAATTATCTGAAACGAACTAATACCTTTATTCGCTTTTTGATCGTTGGAACAGTCAATACATTAGTCGGGCTATCTATGATATTTATTCTGCTGGATTTAGCAGGAATGTCATATTGGACAGCTACGTTCCTGGGGAACAGTACGGGGGCGGCGGTAAGCTTTTTCCTGAACAGAACGTTCACCTTCAGGAGCGGAATCAGCATTCAAAGCAGTGCTGTGCGCTTCGTTTTGATTTTATTTCTGTGCTATATTTTATCTTATTCAATTAGCGGCATGGCTGCAGAGAGTATAAAGGGCTTTACGCTTTTCGGACATGAAGCATCGCCTGAAGAGCTTGCGGTTCTTTTGGGGGCGGGCATTTATACTGCAATCAATTATATGGGGCAGAAATACCTCGTTTTTACAAAATAGTGAAGCTAAAATGAACAGCCTGCAAAGCTGATTTGTTTTAGTGAAATGCTTGCGGTGGAGAGCGATTAGTCTCGCTTATTAAAGGCTTCCTCATTTTTCTGGGAGCTTATGTACAAATAGATTGAATTTTTATTATTATATTTCCTCTTTTAACTGACTTGAGATTCATTACGCCATCTTTTTAAGGCAACTAAGCCGGATATAGAAAATCTTGATAAAATATTGTACATGACCGCCCAGTAAAGATTAAAATGAGTTTTGTCATTTTTATGCCTGCAATTTCAGTTTGTGTAAATGGTTAACGTGCAGAACTCCACAAAAAGGGACATGCTTCTTTATACAAGCCCTGTTGATGGATTGTAAATAAAAAGCAATAGTGTTAACCTTGAACGACATAGTGTTTTTCCTATGTAAAAAGGAGCGAATACACTATGCTTAGTAAGGAAGAAAACTTACTATTCATTCGAGAACTTGGACGTTTACAGGCTGATTATGAGAACTGTAGCGATGATCAAGTATGCAACAGCATTCATCAGGATATTCGATTACTTCTTAAGGCACTATCCATGACTGCTATGAAATAAATAGCAGTTTTTTGATGCTTAATATTCGACGCTTGTGCAATGCTTATATTGAATACTTTACGACTTTCCTTGCATATAATTCTGAAAAGTGTTATGCTTATTAAGAATTATTTTTGTTCGGTGTAAAGGATAGTGTGAGTAAAAACTTTACGTCTTGATGATCACTGAGAGCAAGGATAGTAACACAATGTGTGGTTTACACACAAGGAGGCAACAAAAATGGAAAACGGTAAAGTAAAATGGTTTAACAGTGAAAAAGGCTTCGGATTCATCGAGCGTGAAGGTGGAGAAGACGTATTCGTTCATTTCTCAGCTATCCAAGGCGAAGGCTACAAATCTCTAGAAGAAGGTCAAGAAGTGACTTTCGACGTTGAGCAAGGCCAGCGTGGAGCTCAAGCAGCTAACGTTCGCAAAGCTTAATTTTAAACCAGCTCAGAGCAGGCTCTTTATGGGCCTGTTTTTTTGTGAACTTATGAGACCCCGCTCACTAATGAGCAGGGCAAATGTTTAGTATCCTATCCCTGGTCAACCTCCATCATAATTTTCGTAACATAATGCTCCTTATCATTCCGGACAACAGTATCATAAATGTACTCTTCAAATACATGCTCTCCCAAGGTTAAGCCGAGCCGTTCCATCTCTGAAAAAAGCCGCTTATAAGTATCACCGATCGTTTTTTCGCTCCCAACATGATAGCCGATGAGGAAATCCCCTTTTACGGCCCGAAAATAGGGATGGCCTTCTTTTGGATTTGGCTGCTCGATATACAAATAGCTGTAATTGGCGAATTCCCCCTTCATCACCTGCTCACGCTTCGTTATTGACCCGATCGGATAGCCTGAATCAAGCTGCGAGATCTGCAATTCATTAATAAAATCCGAGATGACCTCTACAAAATTTTCGTCCGATATATTTTGAATGTTTTTGCTTAAATAAAGGGTTGCTTCCGGCAATGGCTGAAGCATAATACGGTTAAAATCCAGATGGGAGGCCTCTTCCATTATGGCTATTTTGGCTTCAATCATTTTCTCCTTCATTTCGATTTCCTGACGCTTCTTTACAATCTCTTCTTTTTTCCGGTACATGATGGATAAAAAGCTTTCTGGCGATTTATTTTGCATGTACTGCTGTATATCGTTAAGCGACATGCCAAGATCCTTCAATAAATCAATCACAAAAAACAACTCTAATTGATGAATGGAATAATAGCGGTATCCTTTTTCATTTTTCATGACCGGTGACAAAATTCCAATCTGATCGTAATAAAAAATGGTCTGCTTGTTAACCTTGCAAAGCTTTGCGAATTCACCTGTGGTTAAATATTTTCCGTCTTTTTTACTCATTTTTTACATCACTGCCCTTGACTATATAGTTACTATATACACTAGGATAGATCGTATAAATAAATCAAGTATGACTGTTTTGTAAGGAGCATGATATAGATGAAAACACCAAAAATCACATTAGGATTATTATTGACGAATTTATTCATTGCCTTTTTGGGAATCGGCCTGGTCATTCCTGTCCTGCCTACGCTGGTGAATGAATTAGGCATAACAGGCACAACGATCGGCTATTTGACAGCCGCATTTGCCTTAGCCCAGCTGATTGTTTCCCCGTTTGCAGGGAGAGCAGCCGATAAATGGGGCAGGAAAATCATGATTGTCACCGGCCTGTTTATTTTCGGCCTATCAGAATTCTTATTCGGGATCGGCAAAGAAATCGAGGTTCTGTTTGTTTCGCGGATTTTAGGCGGGATTAGCGCGGCCTTTATTATGCCGGCCGTTACAGCCTTTATTGCGGATATTACCACGACTGAAACCCGCCCGAAGGCACTCGGGTATATGTCAGCGGCCATCAGCACCGGATTTATCATCGGTCCAGGCATCGGCGGATTTTTAGCAGAGTTCGGAACGCGGGTGCCCTTTTTCTTTGCAGGGGGATTTGGTGCGCTTGCAGCGGTGCTTTCCCTGATTTTATTAACAGAACCTGAGCGCAATGAGGATGAGGAAAATATTGAAGGAGCTGAAGCAGGAAAAAGCGGCTTCAGACGTGTGATGGAGTCAAAGTATTTCCTTGCCTTTATTCTGATTTTTATTGCCTCATTCGGGCTTGCCGCTTTTGAATCCTTTTTTAGTTTATTTGTGGATCACAAGTTTGGCTTTAAACCAGCGGATATTGCTATTGTCATAACGGGCGGAGCCATTTTTGGCGCAGTATCCCAAATCCTGCTATTTGACCGCCTCACCCGCATCTGGGGCGAAATCAAACTGATCCGCTGCAGCTTACTATTATCCAGCCTGCTTGTGTTTTTAATGACCGTTGTTCATTCCTATTTTGCGATCCTGCTTGTAACCTTTCTTGTATTTGTAGGATTCGATTTATTCCGTCCGGCTATCACTTCCTATCTTTCCAATATCGCCGGCAATGAACAGGGCTTTGTGGGCGGAATGAATTCGATGTTTACAAGCCTTGCGAATATCAGCGGACCTATTATAGGAGGGATGCTGTTTGATATCGACATTAACTATCCTTACTATTTCGCAGCTTTCGTCACTGCAGTGGGGATCGGTTTAACCCTGGTGTGGAAAAAGCCTGCAGAGAAGGCATCCAAAGTGGTGAAGGCAATCTATAAAGAGTGAATTAACGTTTAATTCACTCTTATCCATCATTACTGTTTAGCTCCATTTTCCGGGTAGGGCTGACCGTACCCTTCCACATTCCCGGCACGTTCTTTTTCATATTCTGATCCTGAACCCTGACGGTTTACTGCAGCGGAATTTGTTTTCTGTTTCTCTGATTTATTGTTCTGACGCGGCAAATCCTTCACCTCCCATACACAATTAGAGTGCTTAAAATTTGGGAAAGTATTCAGAGCGGGCCCGTCTCTCTGTTCGGACAATATAAGGGGAAATCGGTGCGGATGAGTCAGAAGCCGAGCAAACTTTGGACAGGAAAATAATAAAGGAAAAATAATACAAAGAGAGAAGTAATAGGATGGCTAAGGAAATAGGAAATTTAAAAGGAGAGATTCTAATGAGCAAGCCGCTGCTAAAAGGCGTGGAAGGAATTTTTATACCGGTCAAAAACCCTGAGCTATCAGCAGGCTGGTATGAAGAGGTATTGGGATTTCAGCTGATTTACATGGAAAAAGAGGCAGCTGTCATGCGGATTGGGGATCATGCGCAAACTGTCGTCTGCCTTGTCAGAATCAGTCCTCATCAGCCGATGAAGTTTCCGGAAAATCAGTTTGGCGTGGGAAAATATTATAACTTCATTCCGGAAGATATTGAAGAAACTCATAAGCTTTTACTTGAGAAGGGTGTAAACGTAAATCCGATTGGCGGGGAAGGGACCACGAGATTTTTTACATTCTTCGATCCTGATGGGAATCCGCTCGGGGTTTGCCAATGATCGCATAAGTCAGCTGGCTTTTCAGGTGTTTATATGCTATGTTGTTAATATATAGTAGACCTTTCTTTTATAAATGGGAAAGGTCTGCTTTTTATATATTCAAAAAAGGATGGTGCATGGAAAATGACAGTAAAATTGATGTTTTGCAGGGTGTTTGATCCGAGCAGGGGGTTATCTATTATGAACCATAGTCTAGAGGCTCTCACTGAAAAAGAATTCTTTGTTAAACAGCTGACGTATATTGATGAAAATCATCAGGACATGAATGGCCTTTACCTTTCTTCGACTCCGCTGAAGGAGCGGAGAAAGGATTTTCTCAGTGTTTATGTAAGGGAAGTAGAGCAATACATTGAGCTTTGTAATCAGGCGCCGGCGGAACAGCCTTTGCGGAAAGTATTGATTGGAACAAAGGTTACCGTATTATTTGACGGGGAGGATGATCGGGAAGTTTATCATATTTGCCTCCCGGAAGAGTCAGACCCGGATAATGGCTGTATCTCGTTCCTGTCTCCGGTTGGCAGGCAGCTTCTGTTAAAAAATCTGGGAGAAAAAACGTCACTTATGATCCCAAGCGGCCAGCTGGATGTGGTCATTGAAAATATATCCTGGGACCAGGAATAAGCCTTTAGCAGAGGGACATGGGACCTGTCCCTCTGTTCCTTCTCTGTTCCTTCTTCCTCTGTTCCATTGGGAACGGTGTGATTCAAATAATTGACTTCCTAAACTGTAACATATAACATTACAGTATTGTTTGCTGTCAGTTTATTTTACGTAAAAATTATACAAACTAGGGTTGAACGAAAAAGAGGAGTGATTTATATGAATCCAAGCTATAAACCTTTATTAGAATCTCTTCAGTTAAAAAATAATGTGGAGTTAAAAAACAGGGTGGTCCTGGCACCAATGACCAATTTCTCCTCCCATCCGGATGGAACGGTGTCAGATGCCGAGATCGATTATTATGTACGCCGTTCCAAAGGGGCCGGAATGGTGATTACGGCCTGTACATATGTGACAGCCAACGGAAAGGGATTCCATGGTGAATTTGGCGGCGATCATGACGGGATGATTCCAAGTCTTTCGAGACTGGCATCCAGCATTAAAGAACAGGGTACCAAAGCCATTCTGCAGATCTTTCATGGCGGGAGGGAATGCCCTCCTGAGCTCGTTCCAAATGGCGAAACAGTAAGTGCGAGTGCGGTTGCGTCTGAAGGGAGCAGCAATACGCCAAGAGCACTGACGGAAAAAGAAGTGGAGGATATCATTGCTGCTTTCGGCGAGACTGCCCGCCGGGCCATCCAGGCAGGCTATGATGGCGTTGAAATCCATGGCGCCAATGGCTACTTAATTCAGCAATTCTTTTCTCCGCATTCAAATCGCCGTGAGGACCAATTCGGAGGCAGCCTTGAGAAGCGCATGACGTTCCCTCTTGCTGTGGTAGATGCAGTTCAAAAAGCAGTAAAAGAACATGCAAAGGAGCCGTTCATTGTCGGATACCGTTTTTCTCCGGAAGAACCGACCGATCCAGGGATCACAATGGAAGATACTCTTCAATTAGTCGATGTGCTGTCAGATAAAGGGCTGGACTACCTTCATGTCTCCCTGATGGAGTTCTGGTCCAAGCCAAGACGCGGGGCTGATGAAGCTAAGCCGAGAATTCAGCATCTGTTAGAAAAAATTAATAACCGCCTGCCGCTAATAGGAGTAGGGTCGATCCATACTCCTGATGAAGCCGTAAAAGCAATGGAAACGGGAGTGGCCATGGTTGCTCTAGGCCGGGAACTGATTATGGAGCCGGATTGGGTGCAAAAGGTGCAGGATGGAAAAGAATCTGAAATTGCCACCACTTTATCCAAGAAGGATCAGGAGAAACTGGTTATCCCGGATCCGCTCTGGCAGGCAATTGTGAACACTCCGGGGTGGTTTCCGGTTGTGGATTAAGTGATTGGATGACAGTCCATTTATAATTATATTAAAGGGCAGAAGTGACAGCCTTTACAGTCATTTCTGCCCTTTTGTTTTTTCTCCGTCTTTCCTTAATGATGGTGACCCTGCCCCGTTTCCTGCCTGCCTGTTCCTTCTTGCAGGAAATCCAAGTCGCTTTTCGACAGCTCCCCTACAATAAACTGCTTTTGCGGCATGATCAGGCTATCGCCTTGCTGGGCATGCACTTTTACAAAGTAGAGCCCATCCTTGTCAAAGTCCTTGCTGATGCTGTAGACGCCCCCGCCCTCATTGACTGCTTCCTCCATCCCATATTGGACAGTGCCGTCCTGCTTCCAAATTTCGAAATGAACAAAATCAGCATGATCGGCCGGTTTGCCGTCCTGTGTGAGAGTGGCTTTAATTGTTTCCTGTTCTCCAGCTGTAAAAGTGTCCGGTGTTTGTATTTCCAGTTTCAGCGGAGTTTCCTGTTTGTAAAGCTCTGCTGTATTCTCATCAAGTGAACATGCACTCAGAAAAGACAGCAGCAGGATCATAAAGATATATTTTTTCACGGCATTAGACTCCCTTATCCTAAACTTACGCATTCAGAAACCTCTTCAACGCAGGTATTCTCCGGATCAAGATTAAGTCAATCATCAAAACAGCGATGATCGATAAGCCGACTAATGGGAAGAGGATTCCCATGGCAATTAACAGAAGGAAGAATCCCTTTGTGTTGTTAAACCCAGCTGTTTTGGGTGCGCCGATGTCTTTTTTCGGCTTGCGTTTGAGCCACAGATAATAGCCGCTTACCGCCACAAGGATGATGCCAAGGCAGATGAAAAAACTGATTAATTGGTTAATCAGACCAAATTGTGTTCCCTTATGAAGCGTAATTCCCCACGCGACCATTTTCCCGATCCAGCCATAATTGTCATAGCGGTAATCCGTCAAAACTGCACCTGTGTATTGATCGATATGCATCGTAATCTCATCCTGCGCTTTTGGCGGGAAGGCGGATAGAGTGTATACACCCGATTTATCCTGCGGAATATAGATTGAATAACTTGGATGCACTCCTTCACGTTCCGCAATAGATACTACATCATCAATCGGCAGGCGGATGAATCCCTGAATGTCCGAAGCAGGCACGACAAAATTTTCGGCTGCCCATGGAACATCAGCAATGTCTTTCGTTTGGATGGTTGACTGGGGTCCGCTTCCAACCCAGATCGCAGGAGGGTAACCTTGCCCGGTATTAGTTGTCATCGACTGAAAGTTCGTGCCCCAGAATCCGGACCATGGGAGTCCTGTCATGATTAAAAAGAGCATCCCGGCTGTGACCCAAAAGGCAGGTACCGCATGCAAATCTCTTCTGAATGTTTTTTTCCCTCTATTCAGACGCGGGAAAAGCACGCCACCCATGCCAGGCTTTTTCTTCGGAAACCATAAATACAGCCCCGTTACAATCAGCACAACTGCCCAGCAGGCCGCAAGCTCCACTATCCGGTCTCCCAGCGTGCCGGCCATCAGTTCCCCATGAAACTCTTCAATTTTATCTATAATCCGGTCTTCGCTGTTTAATTCCCCGAGGGACTCACCTGTATAAGGATTGATAAATACAGTAAGCGATTCATCGTTATTCACAATACCAACTTCACTGGAACGATCTGCGCTTTCCCCGGGACGGTATACCGTCACTGCTGCATCCGGATAAAGCTTCTTCGCTTCTTCAATCTGCTGTGAAGCAGAAATTTTTTCACCCTGAGGGGTGACTTGGTAATAATCCTGATACAGGACACCCTCGATTTGCGGCTTAAACAAATAGATGGCGCCGGTTACCGCAAGGATAATCAGGAATGGGGCAAATATAATGCCCGCATAAAAATGCCATCTCCAGATCGTCCTGTACAGAGCCGTGTTAGGCTGCTGCGGTTTCTGCAGTGCTGTTTCCTTAACTGATTCCATACGATTTAAGCTCCTCTTCGTCAATCTTCTTACCATATCTTAAAAGAGGAATGTGAGAAATGAATGAAGTCAGCCATTTTTTTTCAAAAAAACTCCCTTTGACATTTTCCTGACACATTGGGCCTTTAAAGTATGACTTGTAAGGCAAACGAAAACTAATTCAAATTCAAAATAGATAAGAAGGAAGTGTTCAATCATGACAGAGTTTAACGAAGAAAGCAGAACGGAAAATCGGACGTCGAAAAAACCGGTATGGAAGGGGTTCCTGTCAACCGTTGCGGCTGGTGTGCTGGGTTCGGCGCTTACGCTGACAGCCGTTCCATATTTCCAGGAGGATACGCCGCAGGCAACCGTTGCGGAAGAAACTGGACAAGCTGAAAGCTCATCCAATCTCGATGTGACGCCAGTATCTTCTTCATCCAAATCCCTGGCGGATACAATTGAACAGGCTTCGAAGGCGATTGTCGGCGTTGTGAATATGCAGCAGCAAAACAATAATCCGTTCAGCAAGCCGAGTGAAGCCGCCGAAAGCGGTACGGGTTCGGGGGTTATTTTTAAAAAGACAGATGATGCGGCCTACATTGTGACCAACAACCATGTGATTGAAAATGCAAGCGAAATTCAGGTGACGCTGCATGATGGTGAGAAGGCAACAGCAGAATTGATTGGAACCGATGCGCTGACAGACATTGCGGTGCTGAAAATCAAAGGGAATTGAAGAATAAGAAAGTTTTCTATTGGATTTTAGGCAGTGTATTAACAATCGGGGCAGCTGCAGAATTTGAAGAGGTAGCCTTCGCACTCGAACCTGGCAAAATCAGCGAACCTGTTAAAACCGAATATGGCTATCACGTAATCAAAGTGACAGAAAAGCAGGAAGCCAAAGAAGCAGCCTATGAAGATGTGAAAGAATAGGTTAAAAATACATTGTTCGAAACAGAGATGCAAACCGAATACACCGCATGGCTGGAAGAGAAATTTGAAGAATATGAGATTAAGAACTATTTAGAGGGCTGAGGGGAATCTTGAGATGAATTTTGTAAAACGGGCGTTCTTAAGCGTGAAGGCGCGAAAAGGGAAAAGTATTTTGCAGGTCTTCGTATTTACTGTGATTTGTGTATTAGTGCTGGCAGGACTGTCGATTCAGACAGCTGCCGAAAAGTCTGGTGATCTTGCCCGCCAGAAGCTGGGGGCTGATGTCGCCCTTCAGGCTGATATGGAAAAACTGAGAGAGCAGGCGATGTCCCAGCAGCAGAGCGGGGGGGAACGGGTACGTTTCCAGTCAGTGCCTGTCCCGCTTGATGCAGCAGAGGAACTGGCTTCATATGACCAGATTAAAGGCTATAATTTTTACTCATCCACCACTGGGCTGGCCTCCGATTTTGAGCCGATTGAAAGCGAGTCGGATGCAACAGACACATCTGATGAAAGCAGTGAAGGGCAGGAGCCTGAGGGGCATGCCGGGCGGGATGATGCAGGGGGATGTGAGCCTGCAGGGGGTTGCCTTTACAGACTCGGTTGCGGAGTTTATGGATGGAACCTCCTCGATTGTTGAAGGAACCGGGATCACAGAAGAGCATATCGGAAAAAATGTTGCGCTGATTGAACAGACATTGGCGGAAGAAAACGAGCTGGGAGTTGGGGATGAGATTACCGTGACGAACCCGCGTGATGAGACGGCTGTAATGGAGCTTGAAGTGAGCGGAAGTATGAAATGGGCGTCCTGTACTGGTATAAACATGAAAATAAAAAACACGATATCTTGAAAAATATTAATGTGAGTTTTGAAAAAAGGAACTATAAAAAGGCGATTGCTGTGGAAATGCTGAAGCGGGTCGGGATTTCCGAAATCCAGGCCCGGCAAAAAGTGCTTACATTAAGCGGCGGCCAGCAGCAGCGTGTGTCCATTGCCCGGGCATTGTGCTGTGACGCCGAGCTGATTGTGGCGGACGAGCCGACCGGCAACCTGGATGAATACACCGCCAAGGAGATTGTTGAGCTTTTACGGGCGCTGGCCCATGAAGAAGGGAAATGCGTGATCGTTGTTACGCATGACCCCGACATTGCGAGAGATTCGGATGTGGTTGTGAAGCTTTTGAAAGGGAGTATTACGGTTACATCGAATGAACCCGAGCTGGTTTCGAATTGAAAAGGGGCACCTGTTTGGTGTGCGCTGTATCGAATATTTTTGGTTCTTTTAACCGGGGAAGCAGCACATAAATGAATTAATTTGGACCGTAAATGTAAAAAGCTGCACACTAATGGATAAAAGATTCATATAGTCGAGCCTATTGCCTCAATGAAATTTCAATTCAGAATATTGCCTTTGTTATGATAAAATTATAAATATTTGGGGGTGATTGGCTATGCTGGAGGAATTATTGACAGAAATGAAGTCGGGTGCCGCAAAATTTTTTCAATCGTATCCTGTTAAAGCAGATGTATTGCTGACAGGAATGGAATGGAAGAATTTTCATCAAAATTGTCAGATTGCCTCTAAGATCAGGAAGACCGGAATCAATGCGCTTGTAAAGCAAAAATCTGATCATAGTACATGTATGTCTTGTTCTGCAAAAGTTCATTGTGCAATTGAAACTGCTGCATTTTCTCCTATTTTCATTAAAAAAAGAGTGGCAGGGATTATATTAATTACTCCCATAAAAGAACAGAGCGAGTGGCTGCAGAATAATTTGGACATTCTAGAGCTTCAGCTTGATTTATGCAGTGAATGGGCAGGTGCGAAACTAGAAAATCATGAAATGAAAAAGGAGAATAATCAGTTTTTAAGAGAGATTAATGGAATGTTTCATTTTATCCATGAGCCTATATTGATAGCTGGAAGGGACGGAACCATTCATAACATCAGCAATAGGCTGTGCAGCATGCTGAATAAAACTCAAGCAGAATTAATAGGTGAACATATGACAGAAGTCATTTCGGTTCCGGACTGGCTGAAGATGGCCAAAATAGCTAATCAGCAGGAAATGAAAGTCTCTCTCCATACAAGTAAAACCGTACGAAAGTCAGAACCCTGCCTGGCCCGATTAAAGCCTATTTTATCAGCTGGACAAATCGAATCATTTCTTATCCAGTTGAATCCCATTTTAAAATCAATGAAAAAAGAGGATAAAAGATTTCTGTACTCCTTTCATGATGTTAAAGGGACAAGCGAGGCCATTCAACGGGTAGTTGAAATAGCAAAAAGAGTAGCTCCAAGCGATTCTTCCGTTTTACTTAGAGGTGAGAGCGGTACCGGGAAGGAAGTATTCGCCCAGTCCATACATCAGGCGAGCAATCGAAAAGACGGCCCATTCATCGCCATCAATTGTGCGGCTATACCTGAATCGCTGTTGGAAAGTGAGCTTTTCGGACATGTAAAAGGGGCTTTTACAGGTTCAAACGCAGATAAACCAGGAAGATTTGAGATGGCCAATGGCGGAACGATATTTCTGGATGAGATAGGTGACTTATCTCTTCATCTCCAGGCTAAATTGTTAAGAGTGGTTCAGGAAAGAAAAATTGAACGGGTTGGGGATACGAAAACCACTCCTATAAATGTACGCATCATAACAGCTACTCACCGCAATCTGGAGGAATTAGTTTCCGAAGGGCAATTCAGGGAGGATTTATATTACAGGCTAAATGTAATTCCAATTACCATTCCTCCCCTAAGAGAAAGAAAAGAAGATATTCCTATTCTCGTCGAATACTTCTTAAAATCGTTTTCTCAAAAGCTCTTCCGATCACCAAAGAGATTATCTAAAGATGTCAATGAAATCCTTCTGCATTATCATTGGGCAGGTAATATACGGGAACTCCAAAATGTTGTCCATCACTTTATGCAGCTGGAGATCGGTGATTTGGTCACGATTAAAAGCTTGCCTGTCTATCTAAGTGACCTATATAAAAGCCAGGTAAACAAGAAAGCTCTTCAGCAAATACAGGCTGTAACATCCGGCAGAAGAAAGAAACATTCAGATGAAAAGGAGCAAATTCTAAAGCTATTGGATCAATTTGGAAGAGATACGACAGGGAAAAAGAAAGTAGCTGAACAGTTGAACATAAGCCTTCCTACATTGTATAGAAGGATTAGCAAGATGAAAATTAAATGATTCTTCAGTTGAAATAAGAGGATTTAAAATATGATAAAAAGTCAAAAAAATGAGAAAAAACGAGAAAAATTGAGAAAGTCGTTTAAATTATTATGATTTTTATCTTTAAATTCTTTCTCATTATCAACAGTTTTGCATTTGAAAAAATCATAAAGGCAATCAATCCCATGCTCCTCATGCCTGAGGGGTTTTCTCTTTTCTGGCACAGTTCTTGCATTTATAAAATTTGAAAGGGGCAGCACATCATATGTCTTGGCAGATTAGAAAGAATGACATTCCCATTTTAGCATTAGGAGCAAAGCTATTATCCTGCGGCGGGGGCGGTGATACGAAAACAGCGGAAAGTCTGTTGATGTCGATTATGAGAGAAGATGATGTCATTGCGGTCAAATCCATCACAGATCTTGGGGATGAATGGGTGGCTGCGGCAGGAATTATGGGTTCCATTGTTTTATTTAATGAGGATATTCCAAGCGGCCGTGAAGGAATCCGGGCTTTAAGGCTTTATGAATCCGTCATAAGCAAGAATGTAGGAGCTCTTATTTCAATCGAAATGGGCGGTGTTAATTCCTTAATCCCCTTAGTAATAGCAATCCAAGCGAATTTGCCCGTCATAGACGGGGATGGAATGGGAAGAGCCTTTCCGGAATTATTTATGACTGCCTTTCATTTATCGGAAATTCCGTTATCACCGATGGTTTTACAGACACATGACACGAACAGGGTTATTTATGACGCGGAAAATGCTCATTACACAGCAGAAATGGCAAAGGTTTTTACCGTAAAAAATAGAGGCCATGCCCATTTAGTTGGATATGGAGCTAAAGGACAGAAAATGAAGACGTCTATGATTCCCGGAACATTAAATTTAATTTTCAGGCTGGGCAATGTCCTTAAAAGTGAAACATCAGCAGGCGTCAAAATGGATCATATGATACACGTGTTTGAAAACTCCATTTATGGGAAGCCTCAGCAAATCATTAGCGGAGTGGTAACAGAGGTCCGCCGCTGGTTTGAAAAAGGCTCACTTGTAGGAAAGTTCATTGTTGAAGGGCGATCTGCATTTTCAGATCAACGGATTGAAATAGAATTCAAGAATGAATTTATATCCATAAAAAATGGCCAATACATCTGTACAGCACCTGATCTCATCCTGGTATTAAATGAGGAGAATTTAATTCCTTACAATGTTTCTGAAGTTCAATCAGGTCTTTTCATTACCATAGTCGCTGTCCCTGCGCCTAATATTCTTCGTACAAAAGACATGCTGGAGTTAGTCGGTCCGAATAGCTATGGATTAGCCTGTTCCTATAAACCATTTCAGGGGGATTCAGGCTATGAAACTTGGAATTGATGTAGGCGGTACAAACACAGATGCAGTAGTCATAACGAACGACGGCAAGCTTCTTTCCTGGTCGAAACACTTAACAACAAAGGATATCATTACCGGCATTAAATTAGCAGCAAACGAAGCTTTACAGGAAGCGAATATTCCGCCAGAAAAAATTGAGGGTGTATTCCTGGGGACGACTCATGTGCTCAATGCCTTATACTACCCTAACAATCTGGCAAAAACCGCTCTGATCCGCATGACCAAGATACCTTCTTTAATTGGACCTGCCATACAATGGCCATCGAATCTTAAGAAGTATATTGGGAAAGTGTATGATTTTAAGAGTTTGTGTGATTACAAGGGGAATAAGGATGATTCTTTAAATCCGAATTCTGGCCAAATAAACAAGCTGCTCAGCGATATTGAAAAATACAGCATTGAATCCATTTGTATTGTCGGAGCTTATTCCCCTTTATATGAAACGGAAGAACGAGAAATCCGGAAAATCATAAAGGAACATTATCCTGAAATACCGGTTACGATGTCACATGAAATTGGAAGTACCGGTTTTATAGAAAGGGAAAATGCAGCCTTATTAAATGCCATTTTATCAAAAGTTATAAGGCAGGCTATGACTGACTTATCAAAAATATTTAAGAATCTATCGTTAAATTGTCCATATTGGCTGACACAAAATGACGGATCACTTATGGAAATTCATGAGGCTTCGGAATATCCCATCCTGACGATTGGTTCTGGTGTGAGCAATAGTATTAGAGGCGCCAGTATCTTAAGCGGTTTAAAGAGCTGCATTGTTGTGGATGCTGGCGGAAGCACAATCGATATTGGAAAAATCATAAATGGACAGCCCGAAGTTTCTGTAGGTTCTTCTTCTATTTTTGATATTCAAGTTAATGTCCGTGTACCGCAAATTCATTCTTTGCCATATGGAGGCGGGAGTCTTATCACGATTGAAAACGAATTAGCGGAAATCAAGGAAACGATTGCAAATGATATCGAACAGCAGGGGATGGCATGGGGAGGCCATACATGGACGTTAACCGACTCCTTTCTTAAACTATTTCCCGATTCTTTTCAAGATGAAACTTTACAGCAGAAAGGATTGGACCTTTTATCAAAAGAAGACTGCAGAAAAGTTATTCAAATGGTAACAAAAAATATTAAGGAGTCAATCTCACGACTCCAGCCAAGTGTCGAGGATCTGCCTGTCATTCTTGTTGGAGGGGGAAGTCCGCTTCTCGCTAATCGGTTATTTGGCAGATATAAGAAGGTATTGCATCCGGCTGGCTACCATATTTGCAATGCTGTCGGAGCATGCTTTGCTCCTCTATCTGCAGAAATAGATAAAGTTTTCTGGTTAAATGGCATTACTAAACAGGAAGTCATTGACCGGGCAAAAGAACAGCTTTTTCAGCAGCTTCTGCAAAAAGGAGCAAAAAAAGAAAGCATAGAGCTTGTTTCATTGGAAGAATTCCCATTTGATTATCTGGAAGGCGAAGTATTAAGAGTTCGGGTAAAGGCTTTAGGAGAATTGGCCTGACAGGATTGCGCTCTTTCCATAATAAATACAATGAAAAATTTTAAAAAAGGAAGTGTATATAAGAATGAAGATCAAAGTGATCATGCCTATTACATCGGATATCTTTAATGAGGAAATTAAAGAGGAAGTTAAATACTATGCATCCGATACAACCGAAGTGGGCGTTACAAGTCTGGATTATGGGCCTGCCTCTGTTGAAAGCGAATATGATGAGGCCTTATGCGTGCCTAATTTCTTAGAAAAAGCAAAAGAGGCAGAAGAGGAAGGCTATCAAGGTGTTATTAGCGACTGCTTCGGAGATCCGGGCGTCAAGCCTGCCAGAGAGATCTTGGATATTCCAGTTGTGGGTGCATGTGAAGCCTCTATGCTGTTCGCAAGCTCTCTTGCAAAATCCTTTTCAGTTGTGACCGTGCTTCCAAATGTTGTCCCAATGATTGAGAATATCAGCAAGACTTTAGGTGTAAACGGAAATTTGGCTTCAGTACGTTATGTGAATATTCCGGTTTTGGAAGTTCACGATAAAGATAGGCTAAAAAGAGAATTATACGAGGAAATGATCAAAGCAATCGAGCAAGATCATGCACACGCACTTATTTTAGGCTGTACAGGCTTTATGGGTGTTGCCGCCGAACTGCAGGCACGCTTAAAAAAGAACGGCTATGACGTACCGGTCATCGATCCGGTGTTTGCTGCCACGAGACTACTTGAAAATCTGATTGTCATGGGCGTTAAACAAAGCCGCCTGACTTACATGACACCGCCATCTAAAGAGCGTGTTAAAAGCTCATAAAAGTAAAAGCTTAGTTATTTCACAGTTTACTTGTCCCCAAAGCTTCTTACTTAAATGCCAAGGCAGAAGAGTGAAAAATGTAACAGGAGGTAGGAATTCATGGAAGATCATTCAAAGTTAGGAGACGATTACTCTCTGTCCAGAGTTCCCAAGTCAGCACGTTTGCCAATGTGGGATATCATGCTTGTCCGTGTTGGTGCTCTGGCGACACTCTCTCAATTTATGCTTGGGGCTGCTTTGGGATACGGAATGACTTTTTGGCAGGCGTTTTGGGCCATGATGCTCGGAAGTGTAATATTGCAGATAGTAAGCTTTCTAATCGGTTATGCGGGGGCGCGTGAAGGGCTTTCTACGAGTCTGTTGTCTCGCTGGACAGGATTCGGCCGATACGGTTCGACCATTATCGGAGCCGTCATCGCCATTTGTACAATTGGCTGGTTTGGTGTGCAGAACTCCGTTTTTGCCAATGGACTGGTTCAGGCGACAGATGGAAAATTGAGTCTGCCAGTCTCAGCTGCTATCACTGGATTAGGTGTGACGGTATTGGTTATATTTGGATTTAAGCTTTTGAGCATGACTGCGAAAATTGCCGTACCAGCTTTCCTATTGGTAGTAGGAGTGGGAATCTACCAAGTATTAAGCGACCACTCCATATTTAACCTTATGAGTACTCCTCCTCCCGGAGAAGGACTTTCCATCGGGGTAGGTGCAACAATGGTTGCGGGAGGCTTCATGATTGGTGCAGTCATCACACCTGACTTCAGCCGCTTTGCCCGAAACGGCAAGGATGTATTCTGGATGACCACCATCGGAACCATTGTTGGCGAGCTTGGTGTCGGAATGATCGCGGTTCTTATGGCCCATGCAGCCAAAACAAGTGATGTTGTCAGCATTATGCTTCAAACATCGGGCTGGCTTGGAGCTGCAGTTGTTGTTTTTTCAACAGTGAAAATTAATAACTTAAATCTATATTCTTCTTCACTGGGATTTACAAATATCATTGATTCCGTATTCAAGGTGAAAGTAAATCGCGGGCTCATTACCCTTATCATCGGTGCGATCGGAACACTGTTATCCATTCTCGGCATCCTGGACAGATTTGTGGATTTCCTCGTTCTGCTTGGAATCATGATTCCTCCTATAGCCGGTATTATGGTGGTGGATTACTTCGTGTTAAAAACATATCGTAAAGCACTTGATGAAAGCAGGGAAAAAGGCATCTTGCCATCAGAGCCGGAGAAATTAAATCCAGTGACTTTATTCGCCTGGGCTGCAGGATTTGCAGGCGGCTATTATATAACACTAGGAATACCATCCATCAATTCGCTGTTAATAAGCGCTATTATTTATTACCTCGGTGTAATAGCTTTGAAAACCATATCAGGCAATAAAGAGGTTAAAGAACATATTGCATCATAAATTTTCGGAATATTGGGAGGTTTAAAAAAATGAGAAAATTAGGCAAGCAGGAGATTGAAGATATAGCAGTAGGTGCCGCCTTACTTGGAACGGGCGGAGGGGGAGACCCTTACATTGGAAAGCTCATGGCATTGCAGGCGATCGAAGAATATGGGGAAATTACACTTTTAGATCCAGATGAGGTGCCGGATGATGCATTAATTGTTCCATCAGCCATGATGGGAGCCCCAACCGTTATGCTTGAAAAGGCCCCAAGCGGTGAGGAGGCAGCTGCAGCTTTCAAAAACCTTGAATCGTATTTAGGGAAAGAGATTTATGCGACTATGCCAATTGAAGCTGGCGGATTGAATTCCATGCTGCCCTTGGCCCTTGCTGCCAAACTTGGCCTTCCGGTTGTAGATGTGGATGGGATGGGACGAGCGTTCCCTGAACTGCAAATGGTCACATTCTACTTGGATGGAATCTCTGCTACTCCTATGGTGATCGCAGATGAAAAAGGAAACACAACACTATTGTCGACAATCAATAATGTCTGGACAGAAAGGATTGCCCGGGCTGCAACGATTGAAATGGGCGGTTCTTCCATGATTGCCATCTATCCAATGACCGGCAAGGAGATTAAGAAAAGCGGTATTAGCAATATCTTAAAACTTGAAGAGGAAATCGGCAGAGCGATCCGGCTTGCTAAGGAATATAATGCTGACCCGATAAGCGAAGTCCTGAAAAAGGCTAAAGGGTTTGAACTATTCCGCGGCAAAGTCAGCGATATTAATCGGAAGACAGAAACAGGTTTTGCAAGAGGAGTGGCAACCTTCGAAGGAATCAATGAGTATAAAGGCGAGACTCTGGAGGTTCGATTCCAGAATGAACATCTTCTTGCCCAGACGGATCAGCGCCTGCTTTGTGTCACACCTGACCTGATTGCGGTACTTGATGCAGAAACTGGCCTTCCGATCACAACGGAGGGAATTAGATACGGTGCGAGATGTGTCATTATCGGAATGCCTTGCCATCCAAAATGGAGAACAGGGAAGGGGATTGAAACAGTTGGTCCAAAGTATTTTGGATATGATGTGGAATATGTCCCTGTTGAAGAACTAGCCAAAAAAGGAGTGACAGCATAATGGGTGTTTATCGAATTGGAATAGACGTTGGGGGAACCCATACCGATGCAGTGCTTTTAGATCAGGATAATACAGTCATTTCGGAAACAAAATCACCGACAACAGAAGATGTGACAACGGGCATTTATACAGCCATGAAAAAAATTATACAGGATGGAAATGTTCCGCGGGAAGAAATCAAATATGCCATGCTGGGAACAACACACTGTACAAACGCAATCGTTGAGAGAAAAAGACTGAATAAAATTGCCGCAATACGTATTGGTGCTCCTGCAACCCTCGCGGTTAAGCCGCTGATCGGAGTGCCTGATGACCTGCGTGATGCACTCGGAAAATATGTTTACCTGATCCGGGGAGGACATGAATTTGATGGACGCGAAATCGTTTCTTTAGATGAAGAGCATTTATATCAAATTGCAGAGGAAATTAAAGGGAATGTGGATTCTGTTGCCATTACTTCTGTTTTCTCGCCAGTCTCGCAAGCACATGAGCAAAGAGCAAGTGAAATCATGAAAGAAGTGCTCGGAGAAGATATTTCTGTTTCCTTATCATCCGAAATTGGATCAGTAGGATTGCTGGAAAGGGAAAATGCAACCATTCTGAATGCTGCAGTTGTCAATGTTGCTAAAACAGCCGCGGACGGATTTATCAATGCTTTAAAAAATGAAGGTATCGAGGCAAAAGTCTTTTTCGGACAAAATGATGGCACCCTGATGTCTGTTGAGTATGCGGTGAAATACCCGATTTTCACCATTGCTTGCGGCCCAACGAATTCACTGCGCGGTGCATCTTATTTAAGCGATTCCTCAGATGCTATTGTTGTGGATGTTGGCGGTACCACGTCTGATGTCGGGGTTCTGGTTCAGTCATTCCCTAGGGAATCCTCCCTTGCTGTGGAAATTGGAGGAGCCCGCACGAATTTCCGGATGCCGGATCTGATTTCCATTGGACTTGGCGGCGGAACGATTATCAGAATTCACGAAAATGGAGGCTTCACAGTTGGACCTGACAGCGTCGGATATCGGCTGCCGGAAAAAAGTCTTATTTTTGGAGGGGACACGTTAACAGTCACAGATGTTGCAGTAGCACTCGGCAAAGTGAATCTTGGCGATTCTTCAAAGGTAGCACATCTTGACCAAACATTATTGAATAAAGTCTATGATAAAATGGTCGAGCTTGTTGAAGAAGCGATTGATAAGATGAAAACAAGTGCGGCGCCGGTACCGGTCCTCCTTGTTGGCGGAGGAAGCATTTTACTGCCGGAAAAATTAAAAGGCGCTTCACAGGTCATTCGGCCTGAGCATTCAGGAGTAGCAAATGCCATCGGAGCAGCGATTTCCCAAGTCAGCGGACAAATTGAAAAGGTATATGCCCTGGCTGAAATCGGAAGAGAAAAGGCGCTTCAACTCGCTAAAGAAAAGGCTATGTCGGAAGCAATCAATGCTGGTGCTGATCCTGATAGTCTGGTCATTGTAGATATAGAAGATGTTCCGCTTGCCTACATGCCTGGCAATGCAACCCGTATTCGCGTAAAAGCTGCAGGAGATTTAGCCCGTCTGGAAGTGAATGAGTTAGTGTAGGAATGGCCGATATTGTAAAAGCTCTAGTCTATTGCTAGAGCTTTTTACTCATGATGGATGGACAGGTGGAACAGTAATATTTAGTATGGAGGAAGATCAAATGGAAACAGAAACATATATAGATCAGATTAAAAATCACGCTCTTATTATGGATGGTCACTTCGACTTATTGATGGACGTGGCAATTCAAAGAGAACGAGGAAAAAAGAAGGTGATTGAAACCGATTATTGGCCGCGCTTTAAGCAGGGCGGTGTGAATATCATTATTGCTGCTATTTTTATTGATAGCAGTTTTTTGCCGGAGATGGCCTTGCGGAAAGCCTTGAATCAAGTAAGTGCAATTTATGAAGAAGTACAGGAATCACCAGATAAGTTAATGATCTGCAAAAATAGTGAAGACATGCTGCTGGCCCGGAAATCAGGCAAAATCGGTTTCCTGCTTTCTCTTGAGGGTGCAGAGCCAATTGGGACCGACTTAAGCCTGTTAAGGATATTCTATGAATTGGGTGTCCGAAACATGGGCTTGGTGTGGAGCAGAAGAAATGCAGTCGGTGATGGAAGCCATTTTAGCCCAATACGGGAAGGCAGGAAAGGCGGCATAACCTCTTTTGGTGTCCAGTTAATTGAAGAAGCAGAACAACTGGGAATGACGATTGATGTTTCCCATTTGAATGATGAAGGTTTTTGGGATGTCATTGAAATTTCAAAAAAGCCTATTATTGCTTCCCATTCAAATGCGAGGGCTCTTTCGAATACGATGCGCAATTTAACGGATGACCAAATGAAAGCCATTGCCTCCAAAGGCGGTGTTATCGGAATAAACGCGGTCAGCATCATTGTCGCGGCAGAAGACGAAAACAGTAATCTGGATCATCTGATTAACCATCTTGATTATATGGTTCAGCTAGTTGGCATTGATCATGTCGGAATAGGTCTTGATTTATGTGATGATTTCTTCAAATATGTGTCCACAGAGGATTTAGCCAGCATGCCTAGGAAACCGTTCGACGTGATTGACGGACATGGAAACCTGGGTCAATTGATTAAGGGATTGGCAGATAGAGGGTACAAGACGGAAGATATAGAAAAGATTTTGGGACGGAACTTTCAGAGAATATTCTAAACCTGAAGCTAGTAAATATGTATGCAACCTGACTTGTAAAAAAGGTGCTTTGCCCATTGCAGTTCTTGGGAGAGGCACCTTTTATGCGTTATAAACGCATACTTTATTCGTACAATCCGCCTGTATACATCCTCGTCAAGTTCACAATCACATCATTTATCTGATACTTTTCCTGATTCATCACCAGCTCCCACATGAACATCTCATTCGAATAAAACCAGCCTCTCGCGGTGAGGGCAGGGTCAAGGTTCTCTTTGGCAAGCCTTTGCGCCTGGGCGTAGCGGATATCGACTGAAATCCGTTCGATAAAGCGTTCACGGATTCCATACCATTTTTCCTCTATCTCAGGAGAGACGCCGATTGCCTCTTTTACGACCTTCATCATGTCCCGCTCATCCATAGCCAGCTGCAGGAACAGCCTCACCTGCTTTTTAATATTTTCATAGGCCTCTTCTTTGGCCTGAGGCTTAAAGGGCATCTCTGCCACTTCGTAAAACTGGTTCATGAGATCCTCCATTAATGTAATGAAAAGCTCGTCTTTATTTTTAAAATAGACGTACGCCGTGCCGTAGCCTGTTTTTGCTTTTTTGATTACTTGGGAGATGGTCGCTTTTTGAAAGCCTTTTTCGAGAAAAACTTCTTTTCCGGCCTGGAGAAGCTTTTGGCGTGTTTTAAGGGCCTGCTGCTGTCTCGCAGGTAATTGATCTATGGAATTTTTCATCTATCTCATTCCTTTTTATATTTTCTACTATTACTGACATTATATCATTGACATAGTGTCAATCAAACAATATAATTTTCGTAAATAATAAATATTCTGAAAGGTTGGAAATCAATGGATTTTACACGAGAGTATGCAATCGGACTGGATGCCGGGAATGACCTTTCCTATCGGGAAGAGTTTTATATAAAAGAAGATGGAATTTATCTGGATGGCAATTCACTCGGACTGCTTTCAAAGCGTGCAGAGAAATCACTGCTCGACCTGCTGGATTCCTGGAAGCACCATGCCATTGACGGCTGGACAGAAGGGGGATATCCCTGGTTCTATCTATCTGAAAAACTGGGAAAAGAGATGGCGCCAATCGTCGGGGCGAATCCGGAGGAAGTAATTGTAAGCGGTTCCACAACCGTTAACCTTCACCAGCTTGTTTCGACTTTTTATAAGCCGGAAGGAAAAAGAACAAAGATACTGGCAGACGAGCTCAATTTTCCAAGTGATATTTACGCGCTGCAAAGCCAGGTGAAGCTGAAGGGCTATGATCCTGACGAGCATCTTGTCAAGGTGAAAAGTGCCGATGGCCATACGCTGAGGGATGAAGACATTATCGCGGCGATGACAGAGGAGATCGCGCTGATTGTCCTGCCGGGTGTATTATACCGAAGCGGCCAGGTGCTGGATATGGAGTATTTGACTGCTGAGGCACATAAGCGCGGGATTGAGATCGGCTTTGATCTATGCCATTCGGTTGGATCTGTCCCTCATTCCCTGAGTGATTGGGATGTGGATTTCGCGTTCTGGTGCAACTATAAGCATCTGAATGGCGGACCTGGATCAACAGGCGGATTGTTTGTGAACAAGCGCCATTTTGGACAGGTGCCGGGACTTGCCGGCTGGTTCAGCTCCCGCAAGGATAAGCAGTTTGATATGGAACATGTACTGACTGCAGCAGAAGATGCGGGCGCATATCAGATCGGAACGCCGAATATCTTTAGCATGGCGCCGATTATTGGATCACTCAGCATGTTTAATGAAGTCGGCATGGAACGAATCCGGGAAAAATCTCTTAAACTGACAGGCTATATGATCGAGCTGATTCAGCATGAGCTTGAAGGACATGGCCTTGTCCTGCGCAATCCGCTTGATGAAAAGAAGCGGGGCGGCCATATTTATCTGGAGCACCCGGAAGCAGCAAGAATCTGCAAGGCGCTGAAGGCAGAAGGAGTCATCCCGGATTTCCGGGCGCCAAATGGAATCCGCCTGGCACCGGTTGCACTATACAACACGTTTGAAGATGTGTGGAAAACAGTACAAATTTTAAAAGGCATCATGGAAGAGGAGAAATATAAGCAATTTGAAAATAAGCGGGGAGTCGTAGCATGACGAAAAAAGGTTGGATTGATATTTCACAGCCGCTCACTGGCGACATTGCACACTGGCCTGGCGATACGCCATTCCGCTATGAAACGGCTTTTACAAAAGAAAAAACCGGCTCTGTCAATATCGGCCGGATTACGACCAGCCTGCATACTGGCACCCATGTCGATGCGCCGTTCCATTTTAATGATGAAGGCGAAAAAATCCTGGATCTGGACATTGAGCTGTATATCGGACCAGCGCGGGTGATCGATGTATCTGAGTATGAACGGGTAGATTCGGAGGTTCTGAAAGGGTTTGATCTCGAAGGCGCAGAACGTGTGCTGCTTAGGACCTCGGTTCCGAATGATCCGGAAGTGTTTCCGAATCGGATCCCTGAACTGACCTCTGATATGGCAGACTACCTTGGCAGCAAAGGGGTGCGCCTGCTCGGAGTGGATGTGCCATCCGTTGATGCACTCGACAGCAAAGAGATGGAAACGCATCATGCCTTATATCGGAATGGCATTCATATACTTGAAAACATCATGCTGGATGAGGTAGAAGAAGGCAGTTATGAACTAATTGCCTTGCCTCTTCCAATCAAAGACGGAGACGGCAGCCCGGTGCGGGCGGTTATTCGGCCGATTTAGGCGGGGAATCGGCCAGAATCCTGAATTTACCGGCCAAATGAAGATCGGCCGCAATCCGCAGAAGGAATATAGGCCAAAAAGTAACATATCGGTCAGAGCCCTCAGAACCAGGCCGGATCTGGAACGACAAGAACTAATTTTCAAGGAGGAACCCACATGATCAACGAAAAACACCAGGACGTAAACGCAACAACCTCTGAAAAGAGCATCCATACAGACTTTACCAATAACATGACTTACGGAGAATACCTTCAGCTTGATAAAATCCTATCCGCGCAAAACAGGCTTTCCGGCCATCATGATGAGATGCTTTTCATCGTCATCCACCAGGTGAGCGAGCTGTGGATGAAGCTGATTCTTCATGAAATGGGAGCAGCCATCGAATCGATCGAAAATAATGACTTATCCACAGCGCAAAAGCGACTTGCGCGCGTTTCGAAGACACAATCGCAGATTATTCAGGCATGGGATGTGCTGTCCACCATGACGCCGTCCGAATATATGGAGTTCCGAGATTCACTTGGCCAGGCATCTGGCTTCCAATCCTACCAGTATCGTATGGTAGAATTTGCGTTAGGCTACAAAACAGAGCATGTTCTGAAGATCTATCAAAAAGATTCGGAGCTGCATGCAAGATTAACAGAAGCATTCGAAAGACCTGGCCTTTATGATGTAGCCATCCGCGCGCTTCACAAAGCCGGATTGCCAATTGATGAAGACATTCTGAACAGAGATGTAACCAGAACCTACAAAGAGAATGATTCTGTCCGCGAAGCCTGGATGACTGTGTATAAAAATCCTGAAAAGTATTGGGAGTTATACGAGCTTGCGGAAAAACTTGTGGATATCGAAGACTGGCTCCAGCAGTGGCGCTTCCGCCATATGAAAACGGTCGAACGAATCATCGGCTTCAAGATGGGCACAGGCGGTTCATCCGGTGTCGGCTATCTGAAAAAAGTGCTGGATCAGCGATTCTTCCCTGAACTTTGGGATATCCGTACAGAGCTGTAATCTATCGGGGGAACTTCGGACGGAAGCTGCGAAAAAACGGAGTAAGAGTCCGAACCTGGTTCAACTTCAGACACAACCAGCGAGAAAACCGCAGTCAGAGTCCGAAGCCGGATTAACTTCTGACACAACCAGCAAGAAAACCGGAGTGAGAGTCCGAAGCCGGATCAACTTCTGACACAACCAGCAAAAAAACCGTTGATTGAGTCCGAACCCGGGCCAACTTCGGACACAGCCAGCGAAAAAACCGGAGACAGAGTCCGAACCTGGTTCAACTTCTGACACAACCAGCGGAAAAACTGGTGTCAGAGTCCGAACCACCTAAGAAAATAAAATACTAAAAAACAGGGGGGAAACTATGAGTACAAATCGAGAGCAATGGTCATCTAAATTCGGCTTTATTATGTCCTCGGCCGGTGCGGCGATTGGCCTGGGGGCCATCTGGAAGTTCCCGTACGTAGCTGGAACAAGCGGCGGGGGCGCCTTTTTGCTGATGTTTATCGCATTCACGATTCTGGTAGGGCTGCCAATGCTCATTTCAGAATTTATTATCGGGCGGGGCGCACAGAAGGAAGCGGTGTCTGCCTACTATAAACTGGCGCCAAACAGCCGGTGGACGATTACCGGGAAGCTTGGGGTGATCGGCTGCTTCCTGCTATTGAGCTTTTACTCGGTTGTTGGGGGCTGGGTGCTGATTTACACAGTTCTATCGATCGGCGGCCAAATCATCAAGCCGGGTGCAGCCTATCCGGAACTATTCGGCATGATCACTTCAACGCCAAGCTGGACGCTAATGGGTCTGGCTGTATTTCTTCTTATTAATATTGTTGTCATTACATTCGGAATCCAAAACGGGATTGAAGCTGCTAGCAAATACATGATGCCGTTATTATTCATCTTTTTTATCGTGCTTGTCATACGCGCTTTGACGCTGGATGGAGCAATGGAAGGGGTCAAGTTCTTCCTGAACCCGGACTTCAGTAAAATCACAGGCGAATCGGCACTCTATGCATTGGGACAATCCTTCTTTGCGTTAGCAGTCGGTTTTTCCTGCATGGTCACGTACAGCTCATACCTGGATAAGAAAGTCAGCATTCCATCATCAGCCGGATCTGTTGTGATCATGAACATCATCATCTCGGTCCTGGCAGGGTTGGCGATTTTCCCGGTTGTCTTTGCATTCGGATTTGAACCGGCTGAAGGCCCGGGACTGCTGTTCATGGTCCTGCCGGCAGTTTTTTCACAGATCCCATTAGGAGAAGTGTTCCTGGCGATCTTCCTGCTGCTTTTCTTATTTGCAACCCTGACATCATCATTCAGCATGCTGGAGATCATCGTCTCCGCCTTCATCGAGAACGGAAAGCATTCACGGAAAAAAATCTCCTGGATCTCCGGCATTGTCATGTTTGCCGCCGGGATTCCTGCTGCGCTGTCATTCAGCCTGCTTGGAGAATTCACGATTTTCGGAAAAAATATTTTTGATGCAACCGACTACCTGGTCAGCAACATCCTGCTTCCGCTGGGCTGCCTGCTGATTGCCCTGTTTATTTCTTTTAGAATGGACAAAGGGCTTGTCAAAGAAGAGTTTCTGCTTGGCAGCGACATTTCGCCAGCCATGTACACCGCGTGGAGCATCCTGATGAAAGTAGTTGTTCCTGTTACGATTTTGGTTGTGTTTATGAGCACATTGGGAGTTATTTAAAGAGGCGCCTATCCGGCGCTATTTTTACTATTTCATAAAAAAATTAAATTTATGGTTTATGGGCAAAATAAAAAGGGTATATAAATTTAGGACTCTGTCATAAAAATGATGTGATCTTCAAAATCAAATTCAAGAGACGGATTTTCTTCGATTTAAACGAATTGTATATATAAAACGAGGGGGCGTATGTTTAAAATGGAAGCAACCTACAAAGAAACAAGCGATATTTCAGGATTTATTGTTGCGAATCGTGAGAACTTTCAGCACAAATTATTGTCAGAGGCTGTGAATGTAGCCTCAAAGATCAATGAAATTCTGCAAAGAGGGAATATTGATCTTTTAAAAAATGCAGAAAGATTGGCTTTATATGTTGCTGAAAATAGAGAAGAAGAGCTGATTGCTTTTGCCAGACAGGAAGGCGTTGCCTGGGCTGAGCATTCCCTGACGCTTTCTTTTAAACTGGAATGGGTGCAGGCGATTCGTCGGACTTTGTGGCACTTCCTGTTCCAGTATGACAGAATTAAAGGGCAGGACAAAGTAGCTGAAGATTTTTATAGTATGGAAAAAGAGGTCAATGATCATGTGGACCAATTCTTAAATAACTTCTTTATCAGCTATTCTGACTATAAAGATGAGATGCTTAAATCGCAGCGCAAACTGGTGGAGCATTTGTCCGTGCCGATTATTCCGGTCAGCACGTCTGTCGCTGTTCTGCCGCTGATTGGCATGATTGATTCGTACCGGATTCAGACGATTGAAGAAAAAGTCCTGATGGATATCTCATCCATTAAAATCCAGACCTTGATCATGGATCTTTCCGGAATTGCAGATATGGAAGTTGATGTTATTGTCCACTTCAAAAAGATTTTGAGCGGCATTAGGATGATGGGCTGTGATGCAGTAATTACCGGTCTTAGAGCTGAGCTTGTCCGCAAAATGATCCATGCTGGTGTTTCGTTCGAGAGCCAGGCGGAAACAAAGGGAACATTGCAGCAGACCTTAAGGGAATACTTAGTGATTGAACCTAAAAAATAATACATATACAACTGTCTGCCGCTGTCCTCATTGGAACGCGGCAGGCATTTTTAAAAGGAGCCCGCTATGAAAGATTTTGATGAATGGCTGAATATCCATACATACGGCGACCAAAAAGGGTTCCACAAATCTTTTCACTATTATCGCTACGAACCTACTCCTTATGAGGGCCTTGAAAAACTGTTCAGTGAATACACGCTGAAAAGCAGTGATCGCCTCGTGGACTTCGGCTGCGGCAAGGGCCGGCTGCCGTTTTATATTCACCATACCTTTCGGGCATCAGCTGCCGGCGTGGAAATGAATGAGTACTTTTACCGAGAAGCAATGGAAAATCATCGGACGTACAAGGGGGAAAAATCAGGCATCAGCTTTCATTGCATCCTGGCTCAGGAGTATGAAATCACTCCGCTGGACACTCATTTTTACTTTTTCAATCCGTTTTCGGTGCAGATTTTTATGAAAGTCGTCAATAATATACTCCGCTCAGCCGAAGGAAACCCGCGCAAAATGGACATTATTCTATACTACCCTTCAGAAGATTATTTATTTTATCTGGAAAACAGCACTTCATTTGAGCTGATCAAAGAGGTGGCACTTAAGGGTGATGAAAACGAGCGTTTCCTGGTCTATCGTTTCAATCAAACGTTTGATTGAAAAATCCCCCACTGCCCAAGCCATCTTTAAAATCGAGCATTTTAAGGAGTGTCAAGTATGCAGAGGGAGCCTAAAGTTTTTTTGGAGGATATCCTGAGTGCACAGAGAAAATCGGAAAATATACAAACGGTTTAACATATGATGAGTTTTTAGATAATGATTTAGTGTCTGACGCTGTAATAAAAAATGTCTTGGTAATTGGAGAAGCGGTGAAAATTCCTGAAGAAACCAGGGAGACGCACCCTCACATAGAATGGAGAAAAATGGCCGGAATGAGAGATATGATGATTCATGGTTATTTTTCTATTAATTATCGGATTTCTGGGATGTTGTCCAGAATAAAATCCAGGAACTCCGGAAGCAATTGGAACTGTTAATAAAAACCCTTAAATAAGTTCCATGTTTTCCTTCTAGTATCTTTTTAACTAATATCCCAATCCGCTTCTCCCTTTTTACTAGCCTGTTCTGAAAATCTTCTGTAAAATTTGATTTAATGTCCTTGAGAGGAGTGCGGAAATATGGAATTCCCCTTTAAACGAGTGAGTGAAGCGGCTTATTTATCGACAGAGAAAAGCGATAAATACCGTGCCATTCTTCGTTTTTTTTATATTCAGCATGAAAGACTTAAAGAATTTTTATCACCGGAAGAAATTTTATCGCATTTAAAAGTTTCAGCCTATTTCTCGGAGTATGAAATGGAAGAGCTAAATAATGATTTGTCGTCCCTTGTTAGGTGGGGCAATCTTCGGGCTCAGCAGGAAAGCGGAAAAGTAAAGACTGTTGAAGAGTTTAAGAAGCGGAGATTTCGCTATCAAATTACACCCTACACAGTCGAATTTGAGCGTATGCTCATCCGGTTTGAACAGGAAAGTGAAACCTTTGGCGGATCGCTTGAGAAAACACAATTTGAACGTTTTTATCAAACCCTTAAGAAGATACAGGTTTCGTCAAATGAATCCTCTGAGTTATGTGCACAGCATTGGGATGATTTGCTTACCTATTTTAAAAAAATCACGCAAAATACGTCTGATTATTTCGCCTATCTCCGCAGTGAAGATGCATCTGAGCATATGAAATCTGATGCCTTTTTGCTATATAAAGACCAATTTACCCTGTATCTCAGGGATTTTATTATTGCACTGCAGCGGACATCTTCTGCAATTCAGGATGTGATGATTAGTGTATCGCGGACAGATATACGGAACTTCTTTAAAAAGGTGGCCGAGCATGAAGACAAGGTGTTCCGGTTTGAGAAAAAGGAATCGGAAGAAGGTTATCTCAAGGAGCTGGAGGAAACATGGCGGAATGTAAAAGGGTGGTTTCTTGGTGACAAAACAGGGGATAGCCAATACGAAAATGTCCTGCACCAGACAAATGAAGCCATCCGCCGTTTAACCCGAATTGTGCAAAGGCTTGGCGAACGGAGCCAGCAGCTGAGGAGCCGCAAGGAAGATTATCTGCATCTTGCGCGCTGGTTTCTGGCACTTCCCTCTATAGACGAGGCCCACAAGCTTTCTGCTGTGGCATTTGGCGCGTCACACACTAAGCATTTGTATTCGGATCATATTCCAACAGATGATATTTACCTGGATGTTTGGGAAGAAGCACCAATGGCACATGAACGGATGCCGAAAATCCGCGAGTATCGCGAAAAAACAAAAGCCACAGCTATGGAGGATCATCAGGAACAAAAAGAAAGAACCATGAAGGAGCACCTGGAAAAACGCTTGCTGGAACAATCGGTAATCAAGAGTTATCGGGCGGGAAGCGAGATTGTATTAGAGGACCTGCCAGTTGTTGAGCCCTTTGTACGGAAATTGTTTCTATCATGGATTGGAAAGGCCATGGCAAGAGCGGATTATACGATTAAGACGGAGCACGGAGATCGAATAATGGTTGAACTGGATCGGACTAGAAAGATTACTTTAAGAGCGAAAGACGGCCAATTGCAAATGCCGGCGGTAACATTTCATTATCTTGAGAAGGAGAAGGCAAAATGAACGAACATGAAGAGGTTTTTGATGAAATTGCTGTCGATGCACTTGGGACGCTATTTGAACAATTTTGGATATTGCGCGAGGAAGAACCGGAAACATACCGGAAGATCCGCGACCGGGAACAAAAGCTGAAAAGATATATACAAGAGAAATTCGGTTTGGAGCTTACTGTACATCAGCATTTTATTAAGCTCGAAAAAATCCCCGTTCAGCCTGAGAGCTGGATGGGCCATCAATCCTTTGTGACGACAATGGATTATGCGATTTTTTGCTGTGCGCTCGCTTATACAGAGCAAAAAGCGATAGATGAGCAATTTCTGCTGTCAAATATGGCAGAGCACATTCAGGAGATGTATCCAGGCGAATTCTCCCTTGACTGGACGAATTACCAGCATCGCCGCTCGCTGGTTAGAGCTCTGAAGGAAGTTCTCTCTTTAAAGCTGATAAAAACAATCGATGGCAACCTGGATGCTTTCCAAATGAGTGAAGATGAAGAAGTGCTTTATGAAATTTCTGTGCATTCCCGCTATTTTATGCGCTCGTATCCGGATGATCTTGTCCAGTTCAGAAGCATGGAAGACCTTCTGTCACAGGAATGGAAGCGCCAGCCGGATGATCAGAGAAGAAAACGCGTATACCGCAAGCTGATGATGATGCCGGTTGTCCACCGCAATGGGGAAGATGACCCCGACTTTGCTTATATCAGAAATTTCCGCAACCGCCTCAGGGATGATTTCGAGCAGCACACTCCATTTCGCCTTGAAGTATTTAAGAATGCGGCGATGCTGACCATTCCCGATATGAAAAAGAAATACACACTCTATCCCGACACAAAAGGCATAACTGATGCAGCCCTTCATACGATGGCGGTATTAAGAGACCATCAAAAGGAATTGAATATCTCTGAAAGGGGCATAGTCCGCATGCCAGCTGCAGCTTTTGAAGCTTATGTAAGAAGAACAAAAGAGCAATATGGCCACGGATGGGGAAAAAAACACCGGGATGAAACCCCGGAAGAGACTGCCTGGGAAATCATCAATCTTTGGAGAGACTGGAGTATGGCAGAATGGGAGGCAGAAAGCAGGATGCTGACCATTCTGCCTGGTGCAGCACGGCTCATCGGCTTTTATCCCGCTGATTTTGAAAGTAAAAAGGAGGCAGCGCGCAATGGAAGATAAGTGGAAATTAAATCGCGCCGGCTTGTTTAATTTCTGGTATTACGATAATGAGGTTTTTGACTTTGAAGACGGTAAGCTGCTTCTGCGCGGATCCAATGGCTCTGGGAAATCCGTGACCATGCAAAGTATTCTGCCTGTCCTCCTGGACGGGCAGAAATCACCGGACCGCCTGGATCCATTCGGCTCAAGATCAAGAAGAATGGCCGATTATTTACTGGGTGAAAAGGAAATATCCAATCGTGATGAGCGGACAGGCTATCTGTACCTTGAGTATAAGAAAGAACATACAGAACAATATTTGACGACAGGAATGGGTATGCAGGCCAAGCGGAATCAGACGTTAAAATCATGGGGGTTTGTAATTACTGATAACCGAAGAATCGGCAGGGATCTGGAATTATTTAAATGGGCGAGCCAGGACGGAAAAAGAGTGAAATTTCCCCGCTCGCAAACAGAGCTGGAAACGGTGATTGGCTCAGGCGGTGAAGTGGTCAGTTCCAACAAGGAATATATGGCGCTTGTAAATAAATATATTTTCGGATTTGAAACCCTCGAGGCTTATGACGACTTAATTAAGCTGCTTATTCAGCTCCGCAGTCCAAAGCTGTCCAAGGAATTTAAGCCGACCGTTATCTACGAGATATTAGAAGAAGCTCTGCCGCCACTTACAGATGAGGATCTCCGCTATTTGTCTGATTCGATCGAGCAAATGGATCAGACAAAACAGCAAATGGAGCAGCTGGATCGGGAAGTTAAGGCGCTCTCCAAATTAAAGGATTCCTACGGGCATTATAATCAGCGTATTCTTATGGATAAACTGAATGATTGGGCACAATCCCATAACCGAAGAAAAAAGGAAGAAAATGAAGTTTCAGGACTTGAAGAAGAATTGCAGAGGCTGGCTTTTGAAATCAGCGAATTAACATCACAGCGTCAAAGCTTATTCATTTTGCAGGATACACTTGAGGAAAAACAGAAACGGCTCGCCACTCACGAGGTGTTCAGGCTGGAAGAAGAGCTGGAAAGAAAGCAGGAAGCTTACCGGGAGCTTCAGGGCGAAATTAAATTCCGCGAAGACCGCATTGCAGATATGGCTAGGAAAGAACGGAATATAAGGAACATGCTTGACAGTTTTGAACTGAGCTTCGCCGAGAAAGAAGTGGAGATAAGGGAAGCGGTGGAGGATCTCTCATATGAAGCAGATGAAAGTGCATTTTCTCAGCACGAGCAAAATATAGAAGATTTTATGCGCAGGCAGCAGAAGGAGCCGTTCAGCTTCGATCTTTGGAAAAAGGAAATCGTGCAGCACACTTCCCGACTTGAAAAAGCCTTGAGGGAGCTCTACAAGCAAGAGTCAGCCATGAAAAAGCTGGAAGAAAAAAATAGAGAACTTGGCGAGGCTCAAAAGGAGAGGGATCTGGCACAGGATGAGGAGCGTAAATGGCGGGAAACACTGTCAGAAGAAAAGCAGAAATTGATTTATTCTATTCATAAATGGACAGAAACCCACACTCATTACCAGATTGAACCCTCCACTCTCCAAGAAATGACGAGATTAATAGATGATTTGTACACTCATGCAGAGTATGAGGATGTAAAAGAAAAACTTCTTCCAGCGCTATATCAATATGAAGATTCCATCCGAGCGCAGCAATCAAAAGCGGCGTTCTCTCAGGAGGAAGCAGAAAGGGAACTTGGCGATCTTCAGAAAGAGTGGGAATTCAGAAAAGCACAAAGAGATCCGGAGCCGCATCGTGATGAAGCAACGATAAAAGCCAGACAGGTGCTTGAAGAGCAATCCGTCGATTATGCTTCATTATATGAAGTTGTGGAATTCCAGCCCCATGTACCAGCGGAAGTTCAGAATCGGCTGGAAAGTGCTCTTGCGGAAACTGGGATTTTGGATGCGATTTTGACGACAGAAGAAATTTCATTAAAGCATGACCGTATTTTAAAAGCTGAGCCAAAGCTGTTATCTCACACACTGGCTGATTACCTGCAGCCGGATGATAAGCAGACCTTCATCCCATCAGAGTATGTGCAGGAAATTCTGCAAAGCATTGAAATGGATGGAGAAGCGCCAGTCCATTTTGGCGAAGATGGCACCTATCAGTTTGCAAGCCTGAAGGGACATGCAATGCCCCTTCAGGAAGTCCGTTTTATCGGCAGGGAAGCAAGGAAACGTTACCGTGAAGAATTGATTGCCGGCCTTGAGGAGCAAATGAATACTCTTCGGGCTAAATTAAAGGAGCTAAGTGGTGAGCAAGTTCTTTTGGAAGATAAGCTTAATGAATCCAGGAAGGCTTGGAGCCAGTTTCCGCTAAGTTCAGATGTGAAGACAAGCTATAACGAAATGAAGAAAGCGGAGGACCGAGTGGTGCTTTGGCTTGGGCAAATCAGCAGAATCACTTCATACGTATCAGAATTGGATAGGGAGCTGCAGCGAATCAAATCAGAGCTGTTCCGTTTGACAGAAGGCATCAGTCTGCCCCTTTCTGCTGAATCCTATCAAACAGCGATTTCTAATAGCCGCAAGTATGAAAAAGCGTTGGACAGCATTCATAGGGAGCATGAAGCCTTGATTCGCATCATTCGTGATATCGCAAGAGAACAGGAAAACCTGCGGGAAGTTCAGGAGGATCTTGATAAATACCGCGGTGAATTGGCGATTAAGGAAGAAAGCCTTGAAAAAACGGAACTAGGCATTTCCAATATACAACAGCAGCTTCAACTGGCTGGGGCAGAGGAAGTGCGAAGAGAGATCAGAGATACAGCAACTGCGTTATCTCAGGCAAAGTCCGAGTTATCCCGGATTAGCGAGCAGCTTCCACAGAAAAAAGAAAAACAAAATAATACAACTGACAGGCTGACAGAACGAAAAGAAGCTAATAGGTTCTGGAAGCAGCTTGAAACCGCCTGGGAAAAAGCTCTCCGACTGGACTGGAGCCGGGGTCTATTCGGAGACAGGACAGAAGTATTTGAACCACACAGGCTGAGGCAATATGAAAGAGTAATTTCAAAAGAAAAAACAGCAAAGGAAAGAGTACACCTTGAAAGCCATTTAACGTCACTCTATCATTCTCTTCAACCTGATCTGATTGAACATAAAATGAGATTGTACACGTCTGCACCCGACATTCCAGAGTGGATGAAAGAAGTATCCCAGGAGGAATGGAAGCCTCTTGTTGAACAGTGGATAGCCAAAAACACCCGTAATGTAATTGAATTTGACCAGCGCGGGGTGAAAATCTCTCCGGACGATCTCCATGATGCGATTTCACGGGAATGGTCCCTCCAGGAAAACCGACTGGATGAAATGGACAAAAAGCTATATGAGGAAATTTTGCTGAATGCTGTTGGCCAAAAGCTGAGGGGGCGGATTCGCCGGGCGGAAAAATGGACGGAAAAAATGAAGGGCTTGATGGAAAGCCGTGATACCTCATCTGGACTGAAGTTTTCGATTAGATGGCGGCCCAGGACAGCCGATGCTGACCAGGAATTGGATACAAATGAATTAGTAAGGCTCTTAAAGCAGGATGCCAAGCTGTTAAATGATAATGATTTAGAAAAGATCACCAATCATTTTCGCTCCAAAATCATGGCGGCAAAGGCATGGTTAGAAGAAAAAGGCGAGGGCCAGACATTGCTGCAAGTGTTAAAAATGGTTCTCGATTACCGGAAATGGTTTTCCTTTGTGCTATATTTTGAGCGTCCGAATGAACCAAGGCGGGAGCTGACAAATCATAACTTCTTCAAATTCAGCGGAGGAGAAAAGGCAATGGCCATGTATATCCCGTTGTTTACCGCCTGTTATTCCAGATATCAGGAGGCAGCTCCGCATGCACCGTTTGTCATCTCATTAGATGAAGCCTTTGCTGGTGTAGATGAGAACAATATTAAAGAAATGTTCGAGATTGTAGAACAGCTGGGCTTTAATTATATTATGAACTCCCAGGTTTTATGGGGTGACTATGAAACGGTTGACTCTCTGTCTGTATGTGAACTGGTCCGTCCGAAGAACGCTGACTTCGTGACGGTGATCCGCTACATTTGGGATGGCCAGTCCCTCAATATGGAGATGCCTGAGGAGGCAGGCCTGTTATGAGCAGAAACTTAACGGAAGCTATTCAATATTTTCGAGGCAAAAAGGGCTTTAAAGCCCTTTTCCTTCAGTTTCGCAAAAAATATGAATCTCTTGGAAGAATAGGAGGAAATGCAGACCTGTCCTCTTTTACGCAGGAAGAACTGGAAGAGATTGCGCTCTTTATGGGGATTAGCCCGCATCATCTCTCCCGAAAAAAATCTCTTTCTCTGCAGGGTTTTGAAAAGCATCTCGAAAAAACAAAATTCACTGGTATCACTCTTCATGATTTACTTGAAGCTTACTTTCGCGAAAGGATTCAAGCAAAAAAGTTTCGAAAGCTGGAGCTTTTAGCAACACAAGAGGAAAAGATTCGCGTCTGGAAAGATAGATTTCCTGCCATCGCTGATTGGTTTGGGCACTTGGAGAAAAAAACAGCAGATGGGAACTGGATCAGGCGGCTAATTCTTGAAGATTCGTTTGATGAGGAAGTGAAGCTCTTGGCAAAGGGATTTTCTTATCTTCCCGACAAATTGGAACGCTATCCGCTCTTTAGCCAAAGAGTCAGCGGAAATCCTCATGCACTTGACCTCTCCACCCAAACAGGCAAGCTATGGATTCATCTATTGCATATCCTATCAGGCGGGGAAGGGAAATTGCCAGGACAGACTGAGGCCATTAATGAACTGTTGCTTTCTTATAATCTATTAAGGGATGATATCAGCAATTTCGTGACCACTGCTAATTTAATAGGCTATACGGCTGAAGGTCCCCACCCCGTCTGGAAGAATGCGCTCACGTCGAATTCTGTGCTAAATGTACCTTTGCGCGAGTTGCTGAAATTAGAAAAAGTGATTGCTCCTGAACCTGCCAAAGCTGTTTTTATTGTAGAGAATTCAGGGGTTTTTTCAGCCATTATCGATGAAGTCCCATCTGCTCCATTGATATGCACACACGGCCAATTCAAGCTTGCAGGACTCAGACTTATGGATTTTCTGGCAGATTCCGGCCACACCTTATACTATAGTGGTGATTTTGATCCGGAAGGATTGACAATGGCCCTGCGCTTTAAAAATCGCTACCTTGAGAAGGGGCAGCTTTGGCGCATGTCAGCAGAAGATTACGAAGCCTCCACCCCATCTGCTGTTTTAGGCGAAAGGGAAGGGAAACTGTCTGCTTTGCATGGAACCATTCTAGAAAACCTCGCTGAGATCATCAGGAAAAATAAGAAGATGGGGTATCAAGAGGGGATATTGACGTTAATGATTGAGGACATTCTGGCCGGCCAACTGTCGGAATAACAAAAGGGTGCCCCCTCAAAGGGCACCCTTTCCATTACTTCGCACTCAAACGTCTAATACGCTCATCCAAATCCGGATGTGTCGAGAACAAGGAAGCTTTCCTTCTGTTATTAATTTTCAAAGTGGAAATCGCCGTCTGTTCTTCTCCCTTGATGCGGCTGGAGTAGGCCTTCAGCATCTGCAGGGCATGTGTCATCTTGTCTTTGCCGGCCAGGTCAGCACCGCCGCGGTCCGCATGGAACTCACGATGGCGGGAGTAGGCGAAGACGACAAGACTTCCAAGGATTGAGAAGGCGATCTGGAACACAATTACAGCGATGAAATGCACAATCGGCGCCATTTCTTCTCTGACAAAACGGGATGCCACCCACGCTGCAATTCTAGCAAGGAAGACAACGAATGTGTTGACAACCCCCTGGAGAAGGGTCATGGTGACCATGTCTCCGTTCGCAATGTGTGCCACCTCATGGGCGATAACACCTTCAATGGCATCGTCGTCCATTTCCTGCAGCAATCCAGTTGAAACTGCCACAAGCGAGCGTTTCTTCGAAGGACCTGTCGCAAAAGCGTTGACTTCAGGAGAGTGGTAGATCCCGACTTCCGGCATATGTGTTAAGCCTGCCGCTCTTGAAAGGCGGTGAACTTTCTCCACGATGTCCCGTTCAGCTCCTGAAAGGGCACCGTTCGGATCCAGAACCTGGACATTCATCATTTTCTTGGCCATCCAGCGTGACATCCACAGAGAAATGAAGGAGCCCGAGAAGCCAATGACCGCACTGAATACAAGCAATGCGCCGAAATCAATGCCGCCCTGGGCATTAATGTAATTACCTCCGCCAATCAGCGAGAAAATAATACTAATTGTCAAAAGAACAAGAACGTTCGTCAATAAAAAGTAAAAAATACGTTTACCCATTTCCTCACCCTTTTTCATCTATTTTGAGTTCATATGAACTTGTCATCTGACTATATAATATAATTTTTTTATAAAAATGGCAAGTCATAACTAGGTGGAATGGAAGTAGACATTGACTGTCACCATGGAAACGATTAGGATGAAAGCATTGAATAGAGAACGCAGGGGCTGATTACCTTGGAATTATTCCAGCTATCAAGGAAAAGCATGGCTGATTTCCTGCTGTCGCTGAAGGGGGAAGGGGAGCTTTCGCCCAAACAAATCCTTCAGCAGGCATGGGCAGCCGCTCATGCAAAAAAAGGAATATCAACGGAAGCTTTTCTCGATACGAAAATGCCGGCCATATTTGAAAAATTGCTGCGGGCAGATTTGCAGAACATCGGCTTTTCCATCAATGAAATTGTCGCACTGGGGAACCAGATTGAATTCACCCATTTATCTTCTGCGGCGGTGCAGAATTGGGTGAAGCGGGATGTGAAGAACCTGATTGGCAGTCCACAGATCGGCAAGAAATATTCAGTTGACCAGGCTGCCATGCTTTTTATCGTGGAGGATCTGAAAGCGACACTCGATTTCGATTCTATCCGGAAAATTCTGGCTCTCCTTTTTAATGATCTCGATGACAGGTCAGACGATTTGATTGAGCCGATCCCATTTTATTCTGCTTACGCGGCTATTTTTGAAAAAGCCCATCAGCACAATGGTGCCGAAAAAAACATGCACGATCAGACAGAACAATGCATTAAAAAAGAAGCATTAAAAACATTGGAGAGTTTTCAGAATTTTACTGATCAGCAGAAAGACATCATTTCCAATATTCTTGTAACAGCTTCACTGACGGTTTTATCGGCCTACTACAAGTCGCTGACAAAGAAATATGTAACGGCTACCTTATTTTTAAATGGGTAAGCCAAGAAAGCATCGCCACTAGAGGGCCATGTTTTTTATGCGCGCTTGTTTTAATGTACAAGATTAGCCCATTTTGTATTGGGAAAAGCCTTTGAAATTACCCTTGCATTTACACTGATCAAAATCGATGACTCCCGCACCAGGTTTATTTATGTAGGGGAAAATAAAGGGGTAAACTTCGTTGGAAGGGCCATGCTGAAGCTTGGCGGCGATAAAAACAACCTGAAAGTGGTTGAGGAATTTTTGCAGAAGGTTCGCGAAGAAGCAATGAAGCTATAATGGAAAACATCGCCGGCTTAAACCAGCGATGTTTTTTCTATTATACTTCCCGCCTCATCGCTTTAAGCTCATCCACCTGTGTTCGCATAGCTATACCATAAGCGGCAATTGTGCCAAACAGGGCGCCAAGCAGGCCAATCGATTTTGCGGGTTTTTCCTATTCGTCCCCGCTTTCTCCCAATTTCCACTCTTTTTCAAGATAAACCCAAAGAAATTTATCGGAATTTGTACTATTCCAGCATGGTTATCAGCACATTCCGGTTGATCTGCTCATGCATAAACATCGCGTAAGTAAGCTCCCTGCGCCAAAGTCCTTTACTGACATTCATCGTAATCCACCAAAACTCATTGCACAGATCTGCAAACTCTCTGGCATCAGGTTTCTTGATGTGGTAATCCCGGTCACTGGCTGGCGGCAGGGACCCAACCAGCCCATCCTTATCAAGAAGCAGCACACTCAGGCTGTCAGGCTCCAGCAGCTCATCCATCCTTTCGGCCGGAATCAGCGTCAGATCGATCCTGTTCCCGTCTACAAACTGCATCAGATAGGGGAAGCGGTCGTTCCCATCGGCAGGCGGCAGCACCTTCTCCTCCGGCATCTGCATCATCACCCGCTCGCCAAACTCATCCACCCAGCTATGATCACAGATGAAGGATTCCATTTCCCTCACGATGTACACAATATCATAATCCTGAAAGATATCTTTCTTTAGATTAGGATTCGCGCGCGATCCATTAAGAATCACCGCACGAACCCGCTCATCTTCTTTGGCAGTTGATAGAATCAGATTCATCATCTCGGTTTCGGTTCTTGATTTCATGTGGCCTCCTGATTGTTTGGTTATACTAGTAAGTTACTTTTTTTAGGGGCGGATTCCTGCTGGTGACTCTAAAAAATCAGGCGCCCTCCCAAGCATCTGATATTCGCCGCAATTAAGCATGCACCAATTTCACCTGCTGCTTCAAAATCTTTCCGCTTGCATTCCGCGGCAGTTCATCCACAAAGGAATAGATCCGCGGACACTTAAATTCTGCGAGATGTTCGGCTGTAAACGCCCGCAATTCTTCCTCAGACACCTGGCCCTTCAGCACAACGACTGCTTTGACGGTCTCACCCCATTCTTCATGAGGCACACCGACGACACAGGACTCCAAAACCGCGTCATGCTTCGCGAGTACTTCTTCAATTTCACGCGGATAAATGTTGACGCCGCCAGAAATAATGACATCCTTTTTACGGTCCACGATGTAAAAGTAGCCATCCTCATCCCGGTAGGCAATGTCGCCGGTATAGAGCCAGCCGCCTTTTAGCACAGCATTCGTTTCAGCCGGATTATTGTCATAACCAAGCATGAGGCTGTCGCCAGTCAGAAGAATCTCGCCATATTCATTTGGAGCGGTATCGGTGCCATCCGGCCGGACGATCCGGATTTCCATGTTCACCGTCGGATTCTTGCCGATGCTTCCAGCCTTCTCCAGATGCTCTTCCGGGTATAAGAGAATGCCATTTGGTCCCGCTTCCGTCAGTCCGTATACCTGATAGAAATTTTCGTTACGGAACGCCTTTTTCACATGGTGATAGGAGGCAAGAGCCAGCGGGCCGCCGCCATAGGCAAAGACACGCATGGTGGACAAATCATAGGAAGCCAAATCCGGATCCTTGGCCGCAAGCAAATAGGCGACAGGTGCCGCAAATGAGAAGGTCGTCTTTTCCTGCTGAATCCAGTTCAGGAAGCCCTTTGGAGTAAAGTCGCCGATCACATGGGATGCTCCGCAATAAAGCCCGCTCATGAAAAAGGTATTCAAAGGAGCAGAGTGGGAGAGCGGCATCAGGGTGAGCATGGAATCATTATGCGACAAGCTGAAATTAACCGAAACAGCCGAAGCGATCGCCAGAATGCGTTCATGGCTGAACACAACCCCCTTTGGCGTCCCGGTTGTTCCGGATGTAAAAAGGATCTCACAGACGTCCCGCGAATCAATCGGCACATCAAGATTACCCTCAGAAAAATGAGCAGAAGCTTCAACTGCATCCTGAATCGAAAAATTGAAATTTTCATTCTCTTTTAACGCCGCAGCCGTTTCAGCAAGCTCATCCTCATACAGAATTCCTGCAGCATTCGCTCTTTGAAAAATAGCCGACAATTCTTTCGGTGTCAGGCGGATATTCACCGGCATCGGAATCGCGCCGATCTTCATGCAGGCAAAAAAAGCATAAAAGAAGTGCTCCGTATTGCGGGACATTACCGCAACCCGATCGCCCCTCCGGATTCCTTCATTCTGAAGATATCGTGCCAGCCTGTTGCATAGGCGGTTCATGTCTCCGTATGTAAGGCGGTTCGATACCGTGATAAAGGCGTCCTTTTCTGGAAACTTCCTTGCATTTCTCTCCAATAATCCGTGAATGGTTGCTCCCACTATACTCAGCCCCTTATTAAAAAAGAATTTATGTCTTCACCCGGCTGTTTTCATACTTTTCTTTGTACGTCAAAATGTCTTCCCGCAGCATTTGCAGCTGCATGATCTGTTCTTCGATTTCCCTCAGCTTGCTGTCAGCAAATGCAATAATTCTGCTTTTCTCCGCTTCGCCTTCCGGGTTCGATTCATACAGCTCAATCATTTCTCTGATTTCCTGAAGGCCGAAGCCGAGTTTTTTCCCCCGCAGAATCATCTTCAGGCGCCGTCGTTCCCGATTGGTATAGGTGCGCTGCTTGGTCAGGCTGTCGCGGTTTTCCGAAGTCAGCATTCCGATTTCCTCGTAATAGCGGATCGTCCTGGAGCTGATGTCAAACATTGCCGCAAGCTCGCTGATGGTAAAAACCTTTTCTTCTGGCATTATGTATCCTCCTAGTTGACGTTAACGTTAACTTAGTTTTATAATAATTCTGAAAATTAGTATTTGTCAATCAAAAAAGGAGTGATTTTTCCATGACGATAACTTCCCGGGACCAGCAGATAAGAGGCAGGAATTCATACACATTTGATGAGTTTTTAAATCGGCGTGCCAAACAGGATTGGTATAAGGATGATCCCTTTTTGCAAAAGGCCTTAAAAAAGTATGCAGGTTCGCAATATGAACAGATACATAATGAACTGCAGGATTTTTCTCCGGCTGTTTCGTCCAAATGGAACACGCTTGCCGAGAGAGCGGCAAGTCCTGATTCCCGTCCGTATATGCTTCATTTTGATGCCTTCAATCACCGCATTGACCGTGTCGTCCGTCCAATGGAAACGCATCAGCTGGAAAAAGAAGTGTTCGGGGAAGGCCTTTTTTCAAGCCGTATGCCATCCTGGGAAAGTTTCGCGAAGCGGATGCTGATTCATCAGCTGGGGGAAGCGGGTGTCGCCTGTCCGCTGACATGCACGATTGGATTAATTGCACTTCTTGAACAATATCCGAATGAAGATATTCCTGAGCTGGAGCAAATTTTACGGCATACGAAAGAGGGACTGGACGGGGACTTTGCGATCGGTGCCCAATTCATGACGGAGATCCAGGGAGGATCCGATTTGCCTGCCAATGTGCTTGAGGCGGTTCCAGATGGTAAAAACTACCGCCTTTACGGCAATAAATTTTTCTGCTCGGTTGCACATGCCGACTATTCCGTCGTCACTGCGAAAATTTCCGGCACTGATAAAGTGTCCACGTTCATTGTTCCGTCCTGGCTGCCTGGTGATAAGGAGAAGGAAAAGCGCAATGACTATGAAATCAACCGGATCAAGTGGAAAATGGGTACGGCCGAGCTGCCGACAGGGGAATTTCAGTATAATGGGGCTCTTGCTTACCCGGTTGGCCCGGCAGGAAAAGGGGTGGCCGTTGCAGCCGGCATCGTTCTGACCCTATCCCGCCTTGAAATCGGAATTGCCTGTGCCGCCTTTATGCTCCGTGCAGCCCGGGAAGCCAATCTTTATGGCGATTTCCGGTCTGTTTTTGGCAAAAAGGTAAAAGATTACCCGCTATCAGCGAGAACGCTGAAAAAAATAGAAAATGCCGCACATCGGACAGCTGCAGGCGCTTTTAAAATCTATGATCTATTCCTCAGCCTTGACCAGCCGCTGAATGCCGGGATTCCGGAGGATCAGCCGCTCGAACGGAGAAAACAGCTCTTTAACTTGAGGGAGATGGTGCTGCTGCAGAAAATCTGTGCCACAAACGAAGGGGCAGAGGTGGTGCGCGATGCTATCTCTGTCTTTGCCGGCCATGGTGTCATGGAGGAATTCTCATCATTGCCGCGCATCTTCCGGGATGTCGTCGTCAATGAGCAGTGGGAAGGGCCGCGCAATCTGCTGCTGACGCAAATTTACCGGGATATTCAGAGAGTGGCAGACTGGTATCCGCCGGAGCAATTCGTGTCAAATGTGCTTGCAGGTGCTTCTAAGGAAACGATTGATCGATTTGCGGAGCAGCTGACGGATCTCCTGCAGCGCCCGGTGTGCGGGGAAGTGAGCGAAGCTTCCATGGACGCGGCTGAAGAGTGGGATATGTTCTGCGATTCCTTTTTTCAATCGTACCAGACGATTGCGCTGGAGGAATTGCAATAAAAAAATGCCTGGTGGAAGCCTGCCAGGCTATTTAATGCTTAATTCGATAGATAACCGATGCCAGCAAATTGGCCAGAAAAAAGATCGGGTTTCCCTGCATGTTCTCATGCAGAACCAGTTCATCCACTCTCATGCTGTCATACATTTCTCCCTGTGTTTTCCCCTTCGCTTTATTTTTGGCCTCCATCTCTTTAAGGTTGACCAAAAAACGGTATTGCATGGGCAGAATGAGAAGTGAAAACAAAACATACAATCCGACAATTCCCCAAAAAATCATCAAAAACATTAAGTACCCTCCTAGTTAATTCCATTTTACATCTTCTCTAATGAGTATGCATTTAAGAACGTACGTTCTTTAATTGTGCATAAATTCTCCGCTTCCTAAATAAGATGAAGTATCATCCAAGAAAAGAGGCGATCCAACCATGATTACAAAAGAGATGCTGGCCCGTTTTGATGAGCTGAACCGCAGGAAAAAAGACCTTGAAGCAGAATTGGATAAATTGAAAGACCTTTTCCATCAGTATTTCGATACAGCAGTGGGACAGAATGAAAAAGGGGAAGTCAAGATTGATAGCTACAAGCTGCAGAGGCAGATTAGAAGGACGGAGAAGTTTGACACCGAAGAAACCGTAAAACGATTAGAGGGATTGAATTTACCTGAATTAATCCAGAAAAAACCTGATGAACGCAAAATAAAATCGGCATTGGACCTGCAGATTATCAAGGAAAAGGATCTGGAAGGATGCCTATCAGAGAAAGTGACTGCAGCCATACTGGTTAAAAAAATCGAAGCTTGACTATAAAGAAGGCTAATGAGGTGATCCTCATTAGCCCTTTTTTCTGCTTACCAGCAAGACATATTGCTATTGCAAAGAGATGTTTTACATTTTAAGCAGCAGCTTGTTTTCGTTGTCTGGTCTACACATCCAGGAGTACAGAAAAGCTTGCTCTTGATATCAGGCTGTTCTCCGCTAGCCGCCTTTAATACTTGTACATCCAGATCAAACATATTCTCTTTCACAAAAATCCCTCCAAAAAAGTATTAGTAGTGATGGGTTGTGCTCGCAAAGACTTCGACTGCATTTATCACTCTACTAAAATAATAGTAAATATTTTCTATCTAATCCTTAAATTAACATTATTTTAATCTTAAGAATATTTATGATTTCTTAAGAGAATTAGATGGTAGTATGAAGTTGTCTTAAGACAATGACCATTATTTAGGAGGAGTTAGAATGTCCAAAGAATTAGTTGTTAGAGCTTTAAGGAATCCTGAATTTCGTAATGAAGTTGATTTTGAGCACCCGGTTTCTCAGGTAGATGCTGAAGAACTAAAGAACATTTCCGGCGGAGCGGATGTACAGCCTCAAACTGCTTGGGTTTGCCGCACGATCCTAATTACAATCAGAAATTGTCCATCAGTAGTGAGATGCTATCCTGGAGATTGATTCAAATGCTGTAAATCGGATGTCAGGCAATTTTTTGCCTGACATTTTTATTAACATTTATTAAGGGGGTTTTAGAATGCAAAATGGAAATGCCCAATATTTCATTGAAAGACAAATAAGCAGCGGCGAACAGAAAACGGACCACACATTATTGTCAAAATGGAAAACAAAATCTGGAATCGTTTATCCAGAACAATTCGAGCTATGCTTGAACACTTTAAATTTAACTAAAGACGAATTTGCCGCTCTCATAATGAAAAAAGAAGAATCCGCCAAGTGTAATGAAGAATGGTGCAATTATTATGAGAGAATACTTGCCCATGAGGCTGAATATTCAATTGCATATGACATAGACAGTGATATAAGCAAGGTATTCAGCCCTTTTGTAAAGCCCTTTATAAGTTGGGCTCAGACGAAAACAGTAGAATACATAAACAATAGGAATGAGGATAACTATCTTGATGTAAAAGGCGTGATTGCCTCCTTCAGCCGATACCTCCATGAACATTTATCATTTATTGCTTTAAAAACCTTAATTTTAGAATTGAATATTTCATCATACCTTGAGCAATTGCAGGGTGAAACGAAAAAAGAAAGATATCAATATTTTATTGAGAGTTCTTTAACCAATAATGAAGACATAAAAAAGTTTTTCATTCATTATCCTGTTTTAGCAAGGGTTATGACTGAAAGAACGCTCATGCTTATTAAAACCTTCAATCAAATGATTAAGAGATTCATTGATGACTATCAAGGATTAACCATTTTCTCGCAAGGCAGTGTAATAAAAACAATTGAATTTGGCATGGGGGATACACATAAGAACGGGGATGCAGTTCATATCATTCAGTTTCAAAATGGTAAAAAGGCGGTTTATAAACCAAGGTCTATCGCAGTTGATGAATCCTTTCAGAACCTTTTGTCCTGGATAAACCAGAAAGGGCTGAAGCACCCGCTGAAATCCTTAAAGGTAATTTCCAGAAAGAATTATGGATGGATGGAATTCATTGATTATAAAGATTGTGAATCGATTGAAGAATTGGAGCGTTTTTATTACAGACAGGGTGCGTTAATCGGACTTCTATACATACTTAATGCCGGGGACTTTCATTATGAAAATATCATTGCAAATGGCGAACACCCAATGCTGGTTGACCTGGAAGTATTATTTCAGAATGAAGTAACGATACCTGCCAGAAAAACCGCTGTACACGAGGCAATTAAGAATTTATCCAGTTCAGTATTGAAAACAATGATGCTTCCTGTTCAATTTTCTGCCGATAAAGTTCAGGATGGTGTGGATGTAAGCGGGATAGGTGGCAGAGGCGGGCAGGAAGTTACACACAATGTATTTATGATCAAAGATATTTATACAGATCAAATGAAGCTGGTAAAAGGAAAAGGGCAAACCTCCTATGGAAAAAATGTCCCACGCTTAAAAACAGAAAAACCGAGTTTAGAAGATTATAAGGATCCACTGCAGCAAGGATTTAACGATCTCTATACCATAATGCTGGAACATAAAGATGTATTGCTTTCGCCTAATGGACCGCTTCAAGCATTTAACCATGCAGAAGTACGTGTTGTGCTCAGGTCTACACAAATCTATCACACGTTCCTGGAAACCAGCTACCATCCTGATTATCTGCAAAATGGCCTTGATCGGGAATGGTTATTTATGCCGCTTTGGAATACAGGAAAAGTGAACAAGATGCTCAATCTTGTCATACCTTATGAGCTGCAGGACCTTTTAGCAGGGGATATACCGTACTTTACGGCAAAACCAAATTCAACAAGTATATGGACCAGTCAACAAGAAGAGATAAAAAATTTCTACCAGACTACAGGCAGGACCTTAGTTGACCAAAATATAAGGAAACTCTCTTTGAAAGATTTGAATACTCAGCTGGAATACATAGAAATGTCACTGGCTACTCTGAAGAAGGATAAAGCAGAAGATACTCCTATTGATCCAGTTCTTCTGGAAAAGGGGCAGGTCAACAAAGAAAGGTTTAAAGAAGAGGCCATTGAAATAGGAAACCTATTATGCAAGCGGGCTATTTACGGAGAAGGGCAGAAAGATGCAACCTGGATTGGGATAAGCAAAGAGCATGGGGCAGATGCCCGGCTGTCTCCGTTACATTACGGTCTATACGATGGGATTCTTGGTATCAGCTTGTTTTTAGGTTATCTGGGACGTTCAGCAAAGAATGAGAAATATACTGATGCGGCCAAGAGAGCGTTTCAGATGGTTAAGGACAGGATTAAGCATCCTGCAAACGATGATGGCATCTCGGTATTTACAGGCTGGGGATCCATTCTCCTTTCTCTTTGTCACTTTCAAAAGCTATGGAACCTTGATAATTTCGAGGAACTTGCCTGTGAGGTAATAGGCCATATTGAAAAACAGATTGATTATGACAGGCGTTACGATATCATGTCTGGCAGTGCTGGTGTCATTTTTGCCCTGCTGAATTTTTATGATCTGACAAAATCAATGCATGCGCTTCAAGCAGCGATAAAATGCGGAAATCATCTAATGAAGCACAAAACCGAATATCCTGAAGGGATAGGATGGGTTATTCCGGGATTTGACCGGCCATTAAATGGACTGTCTCACGGAGGAGCAGGCATTGCCTGGGCGCTTCAAGTATTAGCTGACAAAGCGGGGAGACCAGACTTTCAGGAAGCATCTCTGCAAGCGGTTCAGTACGAAAATAGCTGGTATTGCGCTGAAGACGAAAATTGGAGTGACCACAGGCAAGGACCCAATGATATTCCTGTTTTTTGGTGTAACGGAGCAGCGGGAATCGGCATCAGCCGATTAATGATGAAGGGGCAGGGTAATCCCCTTTTTGAAAGAGATATTCAAAGAGCGATTAATAAAACACTGAAGGACGGTTTTGGAAGGGGAATCAATCTTTGTCATGGAGATATGGGAAATATCGAACTGCTGCTGCTGGCTGCAGAAAAAGAAAACAGACAGAACCTTCGGGAGATAGCAGAGAATATGGCAGCTTCCGTTCTGGAACAGAAAAGGAAATCTGCTGACTCATTAATCTGGGACGGACATATACCCGGGTTTATGACAGGGCTATCCGGAATAGGCTACCAATTATTGAGGCTTCATGATCCGGATTCTGTTCCTTCACTGCTCTCCCTGCAGCTTGGAAATCTCGAGGTGATCCATAAATGACAAGGAAAAAAACGATGCGCACTGTCCCATTTATGGAACAAATGGAACGGTCGGAGTGTGGAATCTGCTGCCTGAAGATGCTGGCTAAGTATTACAGAAGTTCTGTCTCTTTTTACGAATTGCAGGAAAGGCTATCCGTAGGAAGAGACGGTATCTCCATGTACAACTTAGCCTCAACAGCGGAATCAGTCGGATTTACATGCAGCGCCGTTAAGGTATCTTTAGACGGACTCGAATCGGTTTCTCTGCCTGCCATCCTTCATTGGGAACAAAACCATTATGTAATCCTGGAAAAAATCAAAAATGGAACGTATTTTATCGTCGATCCTGCTAAAGGGAAAATAAGGCTGTCGGTAACTGAAATGGAGAAAGGATTTAACGGCTATGCTTTGCTTTGCCAGCCGCAGGACAAATTATGGGCTGTGAAAAAAGACAGCAGCACAAAAGCCTGGAGGCAATATACTTACTTGCTGAAACAAAATAAGAAACTGATTCTGTCTGTCTTATTCATGTCAGGGTGTCTTCAGATTTTCACTCTGGGCTTGCCCATTCTCACGAAATTTATTATTGATGCACTGAATGAAAAAAATGTTAATCTGTTTTCTCTGCTGGGGGCGGCGACGTTTTTTTTGATCCTGTTTCAAACCTGTTTCTCTTATTTAAGGACAAAGGTTTTGATCAGGCTGAAAAACACGCTGGATTTGCAGATGATGAGCAGGTTTATTCAGCACTTTCTCTCCTTGCCTTATAAGTTTTTCCAGCTTAGGACTTTTGGAGACCTCATCTTCAGGGCCAACAGCAATGTTCACATTCGGGAAATCCTTTCTGCCAATGTGATCACAAGCATTTTTGATTCCTTATTAATTGTTGCGATGTTTTCCTTTGCCGCTTATTTTTCAATGACAATGGGGATATCCGTTCTTTTATTAATTTTGCTCTCGGCAGCGACCGTTTTAGTTTTTAACCCGAAATTAAAACACCTGTCTAAAGAAACAGTAATGGCACAGACGGCGGTACAGGGGGCCATGAGTGAAATGATTTACCATATTGCGGCCATCAAAACCACCGGAACGGAAGAAAGAACATACAGAAATTGGAATTCACGGTTTGTCGAGTATCTCCGAAAGGTTAAATCCAGAGATGCGGCCATGAACTGGCTTGACAGTCTGAATGCAGGCATACAGACAATAGCGCCATTTATCATTTTATGGATAGGTGTAATGGAGATGTTGAATGGCCGATTAACACTTGGAACGCTGGTCGCCATTTTTACAATGGCCGGAAGCCTGTTTTTATTAGTCGAGAATTTGGTGAGGTCTGTGAGCCAGCTGATAATGCTGAAGGCTTATTTAATGAGGGCTGGGGACATTCTGCATGCCAGGCCGGAACAGGATCAGTCTAAACAATTAAAAAAGCTGGATAAGCTATCGGGCAGTATTGAATTAAAAGATGTCACCTTTAAATATTCCGAATTCAGCGAGCCAAGTCTGCAGAGTATCAGTTTGAGCGTTCAGCCGGGTCAAAAAGTTGCGATTGTAGGACCATCCGGATCAGGAAAAAGCACGCTGGCACGGCTTATGATTGGACTGCACCAGCCAAACGCAGGAACCATATGCTTTGATGGCATATCAATCCGGGAGCTGGATTTGCCGTCTTTACGAAAGCAGATTGGAGTTGTGTCCCAGGAGACGCCGATATTCAATAAAACAATTCTTGAAAATGTGTCGCTTTATCATGAAGAGGCTACTGAAGAAGAGATCATCAAAGCTTGTAAAAGGTCTGGAATCCATAATGAAATCATGGCCATGCCAATGCATTATTTTACTCCTGTTGCAGAAGGAGGCGCAGATATTTCCGGCGGCCAGCGCCAGCGGATCGCAATTGCCAGGGCGCTCCTCAAGGAGCCGCAGATTCTTTTACTGGATGAAGCAACTAGTGCCGTTGATAATCAGAATGAGCGCCATATCCATGACCAGGTCCGAAGTATTGCCTGCACCCAGATCATTATTGCCCACAGGCTGAATACCATAAAGGATGCGGATGTCATCATTGTTCTCGAGAATGGCAGAATTGTCCAGGCGGGCAGACATGAAGAACTGCTGGCAGCAGATGGATTGTATAAAGAGATGTATGGCCAAGAGCCTGCCGTGCAGGCAGTGTAAAAGGTACCCCTGGCACGTGTGAGGGTTATTTTTTTAGGCTTAAGAAAAATGTAAGAATTAAGAAAAAGATTCTTAAATAGATCATGTTACTATTTTTACAAATAGTTCGCTTTTCCTGAGGAGGAGAAGCTGAGTGAGGTGCAAACATGGAACCGAAGGTATTGGAAGTGAGGAGTGTTTCCAAAAAAATAAAAACAAGAAAATTGCTTCATGAGATTACTTTTGATTTAGAGCAGGGGGATATTTGCGGGTTCCTTGGACCGAATGGCGCTGGAAAGACGACACTGATCCGGGTGATGATGGGGCTTGTAAAGCCATCTGCGGGAGATGTGCTGGTGCTTGGGAACTCTGTATCAAAGAATCGGAAGCAGGCATTAAGCCGGGTGGGGGCCATCGTTGAAACGCCGATCTTTTTCGGACATATGTCCGGGAGGGGAAATTTAAGAAATTTGATTAAGCTGCATCCCCATATCCCCAGATCAGAACATAACAGGAAAGTGGAGGAATTGCTCGAGCTAGTCGGATTAAAAGATAGAGGCAATGATAGAGTTTCCTCTTATTCCCTCGGTATGAAGCAGCGGCTGGGGATTGCCCAGGCGCTATTGGGCGACCCTGAAGTGATTATTCTGGATGAGCCGGCCAATGGGCTCGATCCGATGGGGATGAAGTTCCTGAGAGAACTGATAATGCGATTAAGAAATGAAAAAGGCCTGACATTTCTAATATCCAGCCATTTGCTTGATGAACTTCAGCATATCTGCAATAAAATTGTCATGATACATGAAGGTGAGCTTAAATGGACAGGAAGACTTGATGATCTCATTGGAAAAGCCAGGTGGGAAATCAGCTGTGAACAGCCGGATAAAGCCTTATCCCTGTTAAAGGGGAAAATTCAGATCAAAAGGCTTGATTCCAGGACACTTCAGGCCATATGTACAGAAGATGAGCTTCAGTATCTCCGAAGAACACTTGCTGAAGAAAACATTGGGTTAACGAGCATTGAGAAATCCGAAAGAAACCTGGAAGAAATCTTTATTGAGCTGATGACGCAATGAGATCTATATTCCTTTGTGAATGGGAACGTCTCTGGAGCAAAAAAAGTTCCATTCTTTTTTTTATCCTCATTCCCTTCCTAGTGCTTGTTACGGCCCTTCAATCAAGAGAAAACAATGAAGTACTCGAGAAGACGGACCCGCAGTACTCGTTCTGGTCCAATTTCCCTGTTATGAGTATTGCGGAAGTCTTTATGCTCTATTTCAATATCGTGGCTGTTCTGATCATTATCATGAGCTTCACGCATGAATACAGAACCGGTCAGCTTCGAATGGTTTTGCAAAGAAGCTTTCGTTTTTCAAGCGTTTTTTGGGCGAAGTATTTTTCCGTTTTGCTTTATCTCTTTTTGCTCGTTGGTGCCTATTTTATCTGTTCGTTAGCTGCGGGATGGCTCTTTTTCGACAGTGCAGAAAAAGTCTACTTATTTTTTCAGCCAGAGCCTGTATCCCCCTTACACTCTTTAGGCTATAGTGCGGCTTATTTTCTGCTTTCCTATCTGTCGCTTTCAGCGGTAGCCAGTGTTGCGGTTCTGGTGGGAGTCATAAGCAGATCATCCACAACGGCATTTGCGATAACAGCCGGTTTTTTGCTGGCTTCCATGCTTTTTCCAGTACTGCTTGGAATGTTTGGAGAGTCCATTGGCTATTCACAGTACGTCTACTTTTCTTTAATTGAGATTCAGTTTAGCGGAATTGTTCAGATGCTTACAGATCAAGTGTTTTTAAAAGGGTGGATATTGGCTGTCATGATGGCTTATATACTTTTGGGGACTGCAGTTTCACTAATCATATTCTCCAGAAGAGATTCCTTACATTAGAAGGAGGGAGACAAATTGAATCCATTGCTTTCCAGTGAATGGCAAAGAATGTTCAGTCGAAAAAAAAACATTTTGTTCTTTTCCATTTTCATGATTTATATTCTTGTTCAGTCTTTGCTGGCAGAAAACCTATTTTTTACAATGGAAGAAAGTGCACCGCTCAACTCACTCAATTACTCTATTTTTCTGCTGAAGAAAATCTATTATTTGATGGTCCTCATCATACTGCCTGTAATGTGCATCGACAGTATTAATGGCGAGTACCAGTCTGGAGGCCTTCGCCTGGTGGCGATCAGACCTCTCTCATTAAAAGACATTTTATTAGCAAAATGGTTTCTGCTGATTGTGCTGGTGGCTGTCATGATGGCAATCACCTTTGCAGTGGGCACGGCTGCGGGATACTTATTTTATCCAAAGGCGGATTCGGTCAGTTTTTATTATGAAAATGCACCTGTAATGGGAGTGGCGGAAGCCTATATATATCAGGTGAAATATTATCTTGGTGTATTCATTATTTTTGTTGCCCTGATAGGTATAGCCAGTTTATTAAGTGTTACACTGCCGAATACGATCATTACTGTTATCACTTACCTGTTCTTACTCTTCATTTCTGTGTATCTTAGCGATTTGTTCGATATTCTGCTGTTTGGCAGCCAGGAATTGTTTGTGTTCCTGCTAGAGGCAGACCTCTCATATTTATGGTTTCTTTTGCTTGTTATCGTTCTCACCTATTCTTTTACACTATTGCGGTGGAATCGCAGAGATTGGGTCAAATAGAAGCAGAAAGTGTTAGGAGGAGGAATTATGATAAATCTGGAAGGTTCATCCACTGTCATGAATATGAAGCAGATCGTCCATGACATTGCATATAAATTGAAAGATCCTGCACAGGTTAAAGCCTCCGCCTGTGCAGCCTCCAACCGAAATTCAGAGGGGAGGAACCCTTGGGATAGCTGTTCTTTATCTCAGGGATATCCGGGCCTTATTCTTTTTTATTCAAAGATGGACATGCTTTATCCTGAGGAAGGCTGGGATGAGGTTATACATGACTATTTAATGGCTTTGCATGAGGAAATGAATGGGAATAGCCTTGATGATGTATCTCTATATAGCGGATTAACGGGAATCGCTTACGCTGTTTTGCAAGCTTCCAGAGGAGGGACGCGCTATTCGGGATTCCTGCAGCAATTAAACAGTTTAGCTTTTAAAAGAATTGAACAATTTTTAAGGGAAGGGTCCGAAACTTTCAGCGAAGCTAAAGGAGTTTCCCCTTTTTGGTATGATCCCATGTCAGGGCTTTCAGGTTTGGCAGTATATTTGCGGGAGCTGCCTGAGAATGAAACGGCCCAGTGGTTGTATAAGGAAGTAATGAAAAATCAAGTCCGTCTTGCAGATGAAATAAGTATTGATGGAGAAGTGGTTCCAGGCTGGTATATTCCGAGACATTATCAATTCAATCAGGACTATCAAACGATGTATCCCAATGGAAGCTTTAATAGTGGAATGTCCCATGGCATTGCGGGTACGCTTGCATGTTTGGCCCAGGCCAGCCTTGACGGGTACGAAGCAAAGGGGCAAAAGGAAGCGATATGGGAGATCTCCCAATGGTTAGTGAACAAGAAAAGAGTGAAGGGAGAAAGCATTTCCTGGCCGGATATTCTCTCATTTGAACATGAAGTATTTGGGCAGCCGAACTACAATGAAGACCATCCGGATGCCTGGTGCTACGGACTCCCTGGAATTGCCTATTCGTTATATCTTGCTGGAAAAGCGCTGAATGAAAAAGGCTTAATAAGTGAGGCGTTGGAGGCGTATACTTCACTTATCGCTAAGGAATTAAAAGAGACGAGCGTGAGCGGACTCAGTTTTTGTCATGGAGTTTCCGGTAACATGCATATCCTGCATAAAATGGTGAGAAAAGAAGAAGAGCATTTTTCCATATATAAAGAGAAACTGAATGACTATGCAAATAAGATAATAGACAGCTATAATCCGGAGGCCCCATTTGGATATACTGATGCGGAAAATAAAATGCTGCATAAACCAGGGCTTTTGGAAGGAAGCGCCGGAATTTGTCTGTCTATGCTTGAACTGATTCATGGAGCAGATTTGAAATGGGATAGCCCTTTCTTATTATTTTGAGAGAAATGTTAAAATTTACAAAAACAATGTGTTAGAATCAAAGTGTATCTAAATAATCACTAGAGGTGATACACATGAGCCTTTCGAAGATATTAGTTGCCGAAGATGACAAAGAAATCAGCCATTTAATTCAGAGAACACTGCAAAATGAAGGGTATGATACACAGCTGGTCAATGATGGAAAAGAGGCGCTGGATTGCATAAACAGTTTTCATTATGATTTGATTATCTTGGATATCATGCTCCCGCAGATGGATGGATTGGAAGTTCTTCAGCACATCAGACAACATAAAAATACACCCGTGATGATCTTAAGCGCCAAAGGGGGAGAACAGGATAAAGTGTTGGGTTTAGGGCTTGGAGCTGATGATTATATTTCTAAGCCTTTTTTTATTGGGGAATTTCTTGCCAGAGTGAAAGCTCAGCTTAGACGCTACCTCTATCTTAATGAAACAAAAAAAGAAGATTCGCAGAAGTTATTGAAATTTAATGATCTGGAACTAAACCGTGATACATATGAAGTCAAAATTAAAAATAATAAAATCATGTTAACAGCTAAGGAGTTTGCCATTCTGGAGCTCCTTCTTACCCATCCTGCAAAAGTATTCAGCAAATCACAAATCTTTTCACACATCTGGAAAGAGGATTTCCATACCGATGACAATACAGTAATGGTTCATATAAATCGCCTGCGAAATAAAATTGAAACAGATCCCTCTGCACCAGAATATATACAGACTGTCTGGGGAATCGGCTACCGGTTTGCAGGTGATCGAAAATGATGTGGACGATGTTTATTCTGTTAATCATTATTGTGCTGGGACTCTTGTATGATAGGATTTCCCTCAATAAACAGATCAAAAAAATAAAAGGAGATTTGGATGAATCCATTTCAAAAAACTCTGTGACTCATTTACGGATTCACTATTCCAGCACACCATTAATAAGTCTGATCGATTCGATTAATCGTTTTATGGAAAAATATCATCACAACAGAGAGAAAACTAATTTTCTTGAAATAGAAAGAAAGAAAATGATTACCAATATCTCGCATGATATTCGCACCCCTCTAACCTCCATATTAGGATATATGGAGGTTATTTACCGGGAAAACAGCAGAATGACTGAAGAAGAGCGGCTGAAGTATCTGGAAGTGGTCTATCAGAAGGCACAGAAGTTAACAGCGATCACTGAATCATTTTTTGAACTTGCTCAGCTTGAAGCTGGAGAGATTGATATAAAGCTTCAAAGAGAAAATATTGTGGAAATCATCATGGATGTATTTGTGGCCTTTTTTGTCGAGTTTGAAAGAAGAGGCATAACCCCGGTAATTGATTTGCCGGATGAACCATTATATGTAAGATGTGACAGAGGCTCTGTTGAGAGAATCTTAAATAACCTGATCCAAAATGCTGTTAAATATGGGGCGGAAGGTAAAGTAATTGGAGTGAATATCGAGCAAGCTGATAAACTCTGCTGGATTGGGATCTGGGATAAAGGTGAGGGGATAATGGAAAAAGATTTACCTCATGTATTCAATCGGCTGTTTCAAGCCGAGAAATCCCGCAGCAATGCCGGTAATGGGCTTGGTTTATCCATTACAAAGAAATTAGTAGAAAAACAACATGGACAAATCCATGTTACAAGCAAGCCTTATGAAAGAACGTGTTTCTCCTTTTCTCTAATGGCCGAAGAGCAGATGTAAGGAAAATGTAAGAAATCGTTTAGGAATACTTAAAAAAAGTATAGTAATATTTTAATTGTTAGTTAATATTTACCTTATTTGGTGAATAAATTCCATAAATGAGAGGAGGGCGAGAATGGATGTATTAAGGACATTTGGTCTGACAAAAATCTATCAGAATAAACAAGTGGTGCAAAATATAGATATGACAATCAAAAAGGGGGAAATATACGGTTTAATCGGGAAAAATGGTGCCGGCAAGACTACTACCCTGAAAATGATCTTGCACTTAATCAAGCCAACAAAGGGTAAGGTTGAACTATTTGGAAAAAACCCGGCTAAAAACCAATCCATCTTTGAGAAAATCGGTTCTTTTATTGGCCACTCCAACTTTTATCATAACCTGACTGCAGAAGAAAACCTGGAAATACACAGGCGGCTAATGGGAGTCACTTCAAAAAAACGCACCGAGGAAATGCTGAGGAAGTTAAACCTCATGCAATACAAAGACAAGAAGGTGGAAGACTTTTCAGTGGGGATGAAGCAAAGGCTTGGGATTGCAAGGTCGATGCTGCATTATCCGGAGTTTCTTATCCTGGATGAACCAACCAATGGACTGGATCCTCAGGTCATGAAAGACCTGAGACAAACCCTGCTGAAACTGGCTAACGACTATGAGGTTGCTATTTTACTATCAAGCCATATTTTATCTGAGATCGATCATTTGTTCAGTGTTCTCGGAATTATACATAGGGGAAGATTAATTGAAGAACTCAATTATGAAGCCTTGCAGGAAAAGAAAAAAAGATACTTGCAAATCTCAGTAAATAATGTGAATAAAGCTTCGTTCATCCTGGAGAATGAGATGAAAATCTCAGACTATGTCATATGTAATAATGGTCTAATCAAGATCTATAACAGTGTTCAGGCAGCTGAGTTAAATGCAAGAATGGTTGATGGTTTTGTGGAAGTATATGAAATGGTTAATGCCCGCGATTCCCTCGAAAACTATTTTTTATCCATCACGAAGGAGGAGGATCTTTCATGATCACGATCCTGCAGACTGAGCTGCTGAAATTGCGAAGGACAATTGTTCAATGGATGATATTGGGCGTTATTCTCATACCCATTGTTTTTAATCTTATTTATGTCATGCTATCCGGATTATTGGAAGACTCAGCCTTTAATTGGAACACATCTTTGGTTTTTGTGAATTTCCTGCTGACGGTTATCATAGCGCCGATTTTCTATGCAGGCATTGCAAGTTTTATTTTCTCAAGGGAATACCGTGAAGGCACTGCAGAAGCCCATTTTACCTATCCGCATTCAAGAGCATCTTTTTTTACAGGTAAAGTGTTCATTATTTTCTTGTTTATCCTGACTTCTTGTTTGCTGATTTTTAGTGTAAATCTGATCATATGTCTTCTCTTTGCTGATATCCCGCCGCCTCCGAATTTCATAAAGTCAGAGATTCTGGGCAGTTTGAGAATAGCTTTTACTCAGTGTGGGCTTGTATGCATCACAATATTGGCCAGCATCGCTTTTAGAAATATCGTTGCAGGAATTCTTACAGCTGTAATAGGCTGTACAACATCTATTGCAATGCTTTTCTCATCTTTAGGAGACTGGCAGCTGTTAAACCCTTATTTTTTCAGCCTGGTAGTCACGGATCTGACAAATTATAAGCTGAAAAGCATTTTTTCTGGAGTAGCATCCATCACGGTCATTGGTGTATTGGCCATTATTTACGCCCTTCATTTATATAAGAATAATGACGTTGCCAATAAATAAAACTTTTCTGCGAAGGAGGAGTGAGCCATAAATATTCTGATTATTTCAAATTGTAAAGATACGTTGGAGAAGCATGGTCTTATAGGTGAAATAGCCGATTTTCAAGTTCTACACTTGCGAAACTGGAGAGACATTTCCTTTGGTTTACTTAAACAATGTTTTGCCATTGTCATCGATGAGAGCATGCTTGAGAAGGATATTATTGGCTTTTTCAAGCGAGTCACAATTTATAATGGAATTTCTATTATTGTGACAAGCTTTAATAAGAATTATAAAAACTTGCTGGAAACGATCACTCTTCGGATCATCCATGAAAAAAATAAGCCTTCCGAGGCTAGGAAGGATCATGTGCTGGTAAAGCTCACTGAGGATACCGTGCTTGATACAGAGGATCGGGTTTTAATAAAGGGAGGCAGGGTAATTGTCCTTTCTTCGCTTGAATTCCGAATATTAAAAACGCTCATTGAACATTCAGGAAAAATATGCAGCTCGGAAAAACTGATTGATCTAGTGTGGGGCTTTGATGAAACAGTAGGAACGGATAATTTATATGTGTATATTCACAAATTGCGCGAGAAGATAGAGGCAAACCCCAATAAACCTAAGATCATTAAAACCAGAAGAGGTCAAGGTTACTTTCTGTGCCTGGAAACGCAAGTTGAAGTGGAACTGACAGACTAAAAAGGAGTGAGAAGCAATGATCGTGAAAGAAAGAAATAAAATAAAAAAGAACAATAAAAAGGAAGAGCCGCTGTACTCCTTACTGGATTATTTCATGCTCAGATCTCCTCTTATGCCCTTTCAGGTCTATTCAGAGATGAGCAGCCTCGAGGGCGAACAAGCGGAGGAACAGCTCTTTCAATTAATGAAGAATCGGGAAATCAGAGAAGCCATCTATGTTTCCAGTCCGAGCCTCTACCATTCTCTAATAAAGCTGGAGAAGTTCAGTGATTCGCCAAAGAAGAATCAGCTGATCAAGTCAGCCCTGAAATATCTGATCAGGATGTCCACTCGCCCAACACCGTTTGGTTTATGCTCTGGTGTAGAAGCTGGCAGGATTGGAGACAAAACAGATTTAGTCATCCCGGATAACAGACAGTTTAAGAAGAGGGCCAGGCCTGATATGGAATGGCTTTTAAAGGCAATCAGCATTCTGGAAGAAGAGGATGAGGTCCTCTTACGCCTCCAGGTTATGCGCAATCATTCACTCTACTATAATGGAACGCGGGTAAAGCTCCTTTTTCATACTGGCTTTGGACAGTTATTTAAAGATGGGAACAATTATAATAAACAGCCAACGATTCGCTTCACTCAAGTGGTTGAGCACGTCTTCAGGCTGGCTGATAAACCGATTGCTTTTTCCGTTCTTGTCCATACCATCAAAGAACGTTATCCTCAGGCAGATACTGATACCATTACCCAATTTATAAAAGAGCTGCTGAAACAGGAATTCCTGATCAGCGAAATACGACCTTCCCTAATGGATGTAAACCCTTTAAGTAATCTGAATAATAAAATCATCAAGAATCAAATAGATCACCCCATTCTAAGTGATTTGCAGAATGTAGAGACCCTGTTCAATGAATATAACCTCACCACAGTAGGGCAGGGAGAGGAAATATTCACTGACTTAAAAAACTCTATGAAAAAAGTGACAGATGCAGAAAACCTAATTCAAGTTGATTTAGCCATGAACACCCGGGCACTAACCCTAAGTGAAACAGTGAAGGACACGGTCGAACTGGCTGCAGAAACTCTCTGGAAGCTATCTCCTCCGCACAGCGGATTTGAGCACATTGACCGCTACAGGGAAGATTTTGTAGAGCGTTATGGAACCTATCAGGAAGTGCCGCTTTTGACCCTGTTGGATGAGGATATGGGCCTTGGATATCCTGCTACCTATGAATTTCCGCCTTCTTCAAGGACTATGAAAAAGACAAGAGATAAATTCACACCATACCGGACCAAGGTTTTACTCGAACTCATGACAAGGGCAATTAAAGATGGAAGCATGGAAATTAAACTGACGGATCAGGATATTGAAAGGCTATCGGGCAAGGAGCAAATGGAACAATTTGACCCGGCATCCCAGGCGCCGATCTCCATGGAGCTCTATTTCCAAATATTAGCCAAGCATGAATCGGATATTGATGATGGCAATTATGAAATGATTATCGGAGGAAACCCTGGTTCAGCCGCTGCCGGCAAGACGTTCGGAAGATTTATCGATATATTGGATGACTCGATTGAAACTAAACTGGCAGACACGAGCAAAACAGAGCAATCGCTATACAAGTATTCGATTTTTGCAGAATTAGTCTATCTGCCGCCTGCTGGAAGAGCAGCCAATCTGATGGTTTCAAAGAATACCAGAGAATATGAAATCGCTGTGGGAACAAACTCATCCAAGCCGGCTGAAAAGCAGATACCGCTAGAGGATATTGTTGTAGGATGCAACCTGGAATCCTTTTATCTAAAGTCTAAAAGACTGAATAAAAGAATTATTCCTGTCACATGCCATATGCTCGATTATTCCAACGCACCAAATGTATGCAGATTTCTAAGGGAAGTTGCTTTAGAAGGTGTCAGACACTGGATGCCATTTGATTGGGGAGAGCTTGAACATTCATATGCCCTACCGGGTATTAGATATAAAAATATCCTTCTGTCGCCTGCCGAGTGGAAAGTGGACCCGCTCACATTGGATTTAGATCAAAAAATCAGCGGGAAAGAGTTTATGGATTATTTTAAAAAGTGGAGGAAAGAGAGGAAGATTCCCCGTTATGTTTATCAGACCCGCTCTGATAATAGAGTTCTATTAGACTTGGAAAACAGCTTCCATCTAGAATTACTGGAGTATGATTTTAAACGACTTAGTAAGGGACAGACGATCAGGATCACTGAAACTGGAATGAAAGATCCGGCTAATCTATTGGTAAAAAATAATAATGGGGATTCATTCTTTGCTGAATTTGTTTTCCCTCTCGTTAAAAATAACCACATAACCAGCGAGAACAAGCTGAATCAAAATAAAATGCAGTTGAAGAAGGAATTTATCCCTGGTGGTCAACGGCTTAAATTTCCGGGGAGCGAATGGCTCTATATCAAGCTGTATGGCATGAATCAGCGTGTCGAGGAGTTTCTATATAATGGATTCTGCAAATTGGCTGAAGAAGCTAAAGAGAATGGATGGGCTGATCAGGCATTCTTTATACGTTATATAGATGAAGTCCCGCATATACGAATTCGGCTGAAAGGGGACCCGGATCTGTTAGTGGCAAAGGGAATCCCTTCGATCTATCAATGGGCCAATACGATGAAAAAAGAGGGGCTTTTGAATCGGATGGTCATTGATACTTATGATCCCGAGATTGAAAGATATGGAGGTTCTGACCTTATCAGCAGTGCTGAAACATTCTTCTCTAAAGACAGTGAGGCCGTAGCGCGATATTTAGGCCTTAGAAGATTTGAACGTATTGACATAAGCGAAGAACTATTTGGGGCACTAAATGTGATTGATATCCTCGAAGGATTCTCGCTCAGCTTCATAGAACAGCTAAACTGGCTCAATGATAGTGTGAATTACAAGGAATACAAAGAGGAATTTAAACAGATGAAATCTGAACTGCTGCGTTATGGCAACACTGATGACAATTGGGCCAATTTGCAGAAGGATGAAAAAGGGCAAACACTCTATTCTTTAATGAATATAAGAAAAGAAGCGTTAAGTATTTATGCTGATAAAGTAAATGAAGCGAACCGGCAAGGACTCCTCGCCAATCATATAGACGATCTGATCGGAAGCGTCATTCATATGCACATAAACCGCCTGATTGGAGTTGACCGCACGCGCGAAACGAAAATCATTACACTCGCGAGGCACACTTTATACCATTTAAGGTATCAGAAGGAGAAGCAGAACAATGGATGAGTTAAAATACTATTCTTCTAATTTCAGCTTTAAAAGTATTTTAAGTTCATTTTCTTACTGGCCCAGGCTATTCAAGCTTCTCTGGGAGATCAATAAATTCTATTTTATTCTCATTATTGGCTGCTCCCTGCTTCAGGGACTTATCCCTGCCTTTGTGATCATCGCGACACAGGAATTTATTAATAGTATTGTCAGTTCACAGAATAGCGGTGCCTTTTCAGATGTTTTTTTCAGCTTTGGCCTGCTGGCGGGTGCCACTATTCTAAATGAATTGGTGTCTGTCCTGAGAGGATATGTTGAAAGGCTTTATGAAAGTCTCATAGGTTATCGCTTAAATGAAACGATCATGAGTAAATCAAATGATCTTCCTTTGGAATCATTTGAAAATGCCGATGTACAGGACAAATTAAAGCGGGCCCAGTCGGAGGCATCTTACCGTCCATATCAGATATTTTCCCAGATCCTGTCCTTAATCAGCCAGGCTGTAACTCTTTTTTCTGTTGCTGCCATCCTGATCATCTGGAAATGGTGGGTTGCCTGTTTATTGATTGTCTTTCCGCTCGTTTCCTTTATTTCTTTTTTGAAATTAGGGCAGGAAGAGTTTGATATACATTTCAGAAGAGCCCCGAAAACAAGAGAATCCTGGTATTTGTCGTTTTTGCTGACCAAAGACAATAGCTTTAAAGAAGTAAAATTGTTTAAGCTGGGCTCTTATCTGATTGATCAGTATAAACGGATTTTCTCGGGGTTCTTTGAAGAAGACAAAGAAATTGCCAAGAAACGTTCGTTTATGTCCATCCGTTTTCAATTTTTAAATGAACTGGTCTCTGCCATTATTATTTTCATGATCGCTTTTGCTGCTTTTAATCAAGAGATCATGATCGGGAATCTGGTAGGAATGATACAGGCAGTAACCATGACACAGGGAAACTCTCAAGGGGTTGTTCAGGGTGTCTTGTCATTATGTCAAAATAGCTTATATATGAAACAGCTTTTTGCTTTTTTAGACCTGGAAGTAGTGAAAGAAGAAGACGATTCGAATGCGGAAGAGCTGGGAGAGATTCGAAGTTTAGAATTCAGAAATGTCTCGTTTGTGTATCCCAATACTCCCAATTTAGCATTAAAGCATGTCACTTTCTCTCTGAAAAAAGGAGAAACAGTTGCGGTTGTGGGGAAGAATGGTTCAGGAAAATCAACAATGGTAAAGGTTCTAACTCAGTTATACAGCTCTTATGAAGGTAAGGTTTTGATCAATAACCAAGATGTCAGGAGTTATAGCAAATCAGCCATTCGCCAAAGGATAGGAGCCGTGTTCCGGGATTTTGTCCACTATGAAATGTCTGCCAGAAACAATATAGGATTTGGAAATCTTCAAAAGATAAAGGATGATGAAAGCATTCTTAATGCAGCTGAGAGATCGGGTGTGCTGCCGCTTATAAATAAACTTAATAAGGGATTAGACAGCCAGCTTGGGAGATGGTTCGAAGACGGCCAGCAGCTTTCGGGAGGACAGTGGCAGCGGATTGCCATTGCCAGAGCATTCATGCGGGAAGCTGACGTTTATATCCTTGACGAACCAAGTTCCTTTTTAGATCCGGAAGCCGAGGCCGATATATTTTCCAGATTTCAGGATTTAGTGAAAGACAAAATCGGATTATTCATTTCTCACCGTTTTTCCTCAGTGAAATTTGCTGACAAAATTATTGTCTTTGACAACGGCGAGATCATTGAAATGGGCTCACACGAAGAATTGATCAGTTTAAATGGCCTCTATAAAGATTTGTACGATACACAAGTAAATGCACTGGTGAGAGATGAAGTGGAGTTGCAGGGCGTATAAGGGGGAAAAATTAGTATGATACAGGTAAAAGGGAAAACAGGAGAACAGTTAAGAAAAAGAACTGAAGATATAGCCGTTGAATTGGCTACTAAATTAAAGGATCCGAAAACCGTAAGCGGAGCTATTCAGGATAAGGAAAACTTTATTATGCATAATGGTGTAAAGCATTACCCATGGGAGCCTCTTAGTCTCTCACATGGATATCCGGCAATGTGTGTGGCTATGGCCGAAATGGATGATTTCAGGAAAAGCTCCGGCTGGGATTTGGCTGGGCATGATTACGTGCTTGGGATTAAAGAGGAAATTGAAAAACATGGGATCCATTCCCTCTCCATGTGGAGCGGCCTGGCCGGTATCCTCCTGGGAATTCATGCACTTTCCAAAGAGGGTACCAGGTATAAGGGATTCATTAATCAATTAATCGATTTCTTCTGTGAAATGTACCCAGCTGAACTAGAAAAAACGATGGCCAAAAAAGACCTTGGAATGTCAGATTATGACGTGATCGAGGGATGGTGCAGCACGATAGGAATCTTACTGATATTTAAAGAGGAAGAATGGGCGAAAGCAGCTCTTGTTAAAATCCTTTATTATTTAGTGTTGCTTAGTGAAGATAAAGAAGTAATGGGGATAATGGTTCCAGGATGGTGCATCTCAGCAGATCCTTCATCTTCAGATTCCGGCACAATGGCGAAATTCAACTGTGGCATGTCCCATGGGATTGCGGGTGTCCTGGCTGCCATGGCAATCTGCCTGAAAGAAGGAATCCAGATCCCTGGGCAAAGAGATGCAATGCATAAAATCAGTGACTGGCTCTGCTCACACACACGGTATGATGAATATGGCGTCATGTTTCCATCCATCATCAGCTGGGAAGAAGAGGTTAATAAAGATCGTTCAAAATCAGAAGACTATCATAGGGATGCCTGGTGCTATGGGTCTCCAGGTGCGGCAAGGGCAATGTGGCTGGCAGGTGAAGGGCTTCATCGGGATGATCTGAAAGAGATTGCTTTGGATGCCTTTCTTGCTACATTTTCTAAACCGATGAAGAAATGGAATATCTACTCCCCTACCTTCTGTCATGGATTTTCTGGACTTTTAAGACTAACTCATCTTATGTATCAGGACAGTGGAAACGAAACATTAAGAATAGAACGGGACAAACTCCTGAACATGATCGTGGATATGTATGACCAGGATGCCCCATTAGGCTTTTATGATCACAATTTTAGTGACAATGCCGAGAAGAAAATTGTCAATCTGGGAATGCTGGAGGGGGTGGCAGGCATTTTGCTTACACTTATTTCCATATACCGAAAACCAGTGACCAGCTGGGATTTGGCCTTTATGATTAATAACTGAGTACAGCTGTATTTGCAGAAAGGCTGACATTGCACTAAAGCGCAGTGTAGGCCTTTTTTTCCGTCTGAAAAAAATAGAATAAATAGCAAAAAACCATTTGACCTTCACGCTGCGTAAAGGTGTATCGTTAGTAACAGAAAGTACTTTCTATAACTTCATTGTCTAACTGCAGCGCCTAGCCCTCGGTGTCATAAGCCAAATCACTCCAGAAATCAGGTTTCCTGCGTGATTTGTCTTTTGCCTGTCAGGCTTGCACAGGATGTGCTGACTTCAGCGTTCGCCACAGGACGTGGCGGTTTTTAGCTGAAGTTCATCCGGAGGCGCTTCCGCTTTTCTTGAAAGGAGGACAATCGCATGGAATACACTGTGCAGAAGCTCGCGCAGCTGGCCGGGGTCAGCTCGAGGACCCTCAGGTATTATGATGAAATTGGGATTCTTAAGCCGGCAAGAACCAATTCGTCGGGATATCGGATTTATGGCCAAAAGGAAGTTGACAGACTTCAGCAGATTCTATTTTATAGAGAGCTTGGCATCAGCCTTGATCAGATCAAGGATATCATCACAGCACCTGCTTTCGATGCTGCGGATGCACTGAAGGAGCACCGCGAGAGACTCCTTGAGAAAAGAAAGCAGCTTGATCTGCTTATTACGAATGTAGAAAAAACGATCGCGTCAGCGGAAGGGAGAACGACCATGTCAGATAAAGAAAAGTTTGAAGGGTTCAAAAAGAAAATGATTGAAGATAATGAGAAGCAATACGGAAAGGAAATCCGCGAAAAATATGGTGAGGAGACGGTTGAGAAGTCGAATGCCAAACTTATGAACATGACGCGGGAGGAGCATGAAGCCGTTGTCAAGCTGGCTGAAGAGATAAACAGCACCCTGGACCAGGCCATGGAAAAGGGTGATCCGGCAGGAGAGCTTGCTCAAAAAGCAGCCGGCCTGCATAAGCAATGGATCACATATTATTGGAGCGAATACAGCAAAGAAGCCCACGCAGGCCTGGCGGAAATGTATGTGGCAGATGAAAGGTTTAAAGCTTATTATGATAAAGTCCGGCCGGGTGCCGCTGAGTTTTTAAGGGATGCAATCAAGATTTATACTGGACAGCAATAGGTATGAAAGCGGCTGGCTCTGCCGGCCGTTTTTTTATGGGACTGAAGTTTGCTCCGTCCGCCAAGCTAATGAGGATGCATATGATCGCTAAGTTTGGTATACCTCTTTTCGCCAATAGTTCACTAAAACCATCTGCTTACTGTATGTAACTCTTTACATAGGGGAAAATGAGTAACAAGATACCAACAAGAAATGGCAGGTGATGAGATGAGCCGCATTCCTTCATATAAAGATGAGCAGACCCTTAGGGAGAAATTAAGAGATATTTCTCTTGAACACTGGGTACATGAGGATTTGTTCAGTTTTAATTGGTGGCTGCTGCTGGCTTCGAGCATTTTGCCATTTTTTATTTGGTGGAGGCTGGTGGATAAGGGCAGGTTATTTGAAATTATGACTTTCGGCTTAATCTGTGCGATCTTCGCCTGTTTCCTCGATGTTGTGGGAGTGAGCTTTCTTTTATGGGGATATCCGGATAAACTGTTTCACTTTTTACCTCCATTAGTGCCGGCAGATTTTGTGGTCATTCCAGTGTCAGGAATGCTGATCTATCAGTACTTCAGCACATGGAAAAGCTATGCGGCCGCAGCAGTGGTCCTGGGAATTCTGTTTGCTTATATCATTGAACCGTTATTTAGCTTATTAGATATGTTTGTGCTCATACATTGGAAGCATACGTATTCGTTCATAGGCTTTATTCTCTTTTTTCTGGGTATTCGCCTTTTGATGATGGGTTTGAAGGGCGCAGCAAAAAAATAAAGAAAGCGGTCAGCAGTGCTGGCCGCTGTTTTACCGGATTAATAGTGAGAGCTGTGGGAACATTTTTTACAGCCTGCTGTAATGCCGTTCAAATGAGCATTTTTTGCAGGTGCAATGATGAATTTCAGGTGTGCATTTTTTACAGGAGCAGCTCTTATGCTCAAAGGAACATTTTTTGCAGGAACAGTGGTGTTTAAAATCGCTTGTACATTTCTTGCAGCCGTGATGTTCAGGCTCTTCTTTCTTTTTGCAGCAGACCTTTTTCTTGTAATAATATTCTTCAACACAATAATGACACATGGGTTTCACTCCTTTCTCCTACTAATATATGAAGGGGAAACAAGAAGGAAAGAGCCCTTGTCCATATTGCTTAAAATTTCCGCAAATGCCCCCTCATTTTTCGCAGTCTAACGGGCAGTAAGACCCCCGCTTCAAGACTCTGAGGAATCAAAGGAGGGTAAGCTGGGGCC
>NZ_BCUY01000006.1 GCF_001591465.1 Cytobacillus firmus NBRC 15306 | reverse complement strand
CATATCCCCCGATATTCTACCCGAAATTAATAGGGATAAATCCACTTTTTTGTGCAAATTTAATATAATTTATGTATTTGATTGCCTATTGGGCCATTAAATTCATTTTTCAGAGGAAATTAGTGCTGATATACAAAACGTTCCATGCGAAAGGCACTCTTTTATATTGAAAAAAATTTTTATGTGCGCATACCGCTTTTTTATGTGCAGAAGGCTGATTTTTAGCCAAATTTCCAATCTGCTAACTAAATATACTCCTGAAACAGGAAGGAACTAAATTCTTACACAGAATGGCCTCTCTGCAGAACCTTCCTGCTGAAATGACGCTTCATTATAATCCCATACAGGGATGCCAATACCTGCTGAAAGAGCATGCCAATGACTACAGGAACGGCAACTGGAGCGGGGAAATAAGTGACTGCCAGGACAGAGCCAACGCTGATATTCCTCATGCCGCCATTAAACGTTACAGCCACAGTTGTGCCCTGATCGTATTTCAGTACATTTGCGATGATGAAAGCGATCAGATAGCCCATAAATGCCACACAAAATACAGTGATCCCGATGAGGATCAATTTAAGATTGACCTCCTTCAGATACGGGGCAACAACAGCTCCATTCAGCATGACCACAATGGCCATTCCTAGCTTAGAAAAAGGAGATAGACGGCTGCTTAAGCCTGCAGCGCTATTTCCTGCGAATTGATTGAAGAGCATGCCAAGAAAAGAAGGCAGAACAATCATGCCGAATAATCCAGCCATCATCGGCACAACATCGATCTGTACAGATTTCTGGAAAAATATCGACAATGTCAGCGGAACAATAAATGGTGACAAAAAGGTATCTACCAGAATGATGGACAAGGTCAGCGGAATATTGCCGCGATAAATGGAAACCCAGATGAAGCTCGATATGCCGGTCGGAATGGCCATAGCCAATACCAGCCCGGTAATAGTTAATGAATCATCACCAAACGCAAGTTTACCTGTGCTCCATGCAAAGAGAGGCATCAAAATATGAAGCAGAAACAATATGAGGAAAAGCGGCTTTGGATGATGAAGGATTTCTTTTAAACTGCTAAAACTGGAGTTCAGACTTCCTGAAAACGTCATAAACGCAAAAACCCAAGGGATGATAAAAGCAAAATCCTTAATATAACCAGCGAGCATAACACCTAGAACCACGCTTATTGGAGTAATCAATGGCATCATTTTCTCCAGTTGTTTATTGATTTGAATCAGCACACTGAGTACTCTCCTTTTCCGAATAATTGTTTACCTAACTAATTATTTTATCATAATCTGGCTGGTTATATATCAAAATAGTAAAAAAGAGCCAAAACTCGGCTCTTTTGATTATCTCCGTTTTTCTGGCATATATTTCAGCCATTTTCCCAGCCTCCAGCTGTTTACTCCAAACCCTGCAAGCGCAATGGCTGCGATGCCTGCGGATAATTGCATGATCAGCATTTCTTCTAAATAAATGCCAAAGCCAGACCCAGTTAAACCTAGCATGAATAGCTGAAAAATATCAGGACGCTGTACTTTAATGGCGACAATTGAGCCGTCCTGGAGAGCGCCTTTATATACCTCCCCAATCGATGCTGATGCAATGGCTTCTTTTTCAATCGCCACCACCTTTTTAGAGAGTTCACTCCCCCACTCTTCGTTTAAAATCGTCTGGATTTCTCTCCATTCCGATGGCGGCACCTTATCCGTAAGGCCTTGAAGCTCCTGGATGAAAGCTTTTGGAAGCAAATCAGAACGAATGCTGATGAACTGACCAATCTTAATCAGCAGCCCTTCCAATTCAAAAAGTGTTGTCCGGAATCTTTTCCCGATGCCAGACCATAATTTTTCCCATTCTGCTTCTGATTTGCGGGTCCATTTATACCAGTAAATTTGAAATATAATGTGAAGTGCCATAGAAAGCAATTTGTACATACGGAGCAATTTACTTCTCGCCTTCATTTCCATCATCTTCTTCCCTAGAAAAATATACTGTCTTATTCTGTATTACAGGCTGAATACCCTTTTCTTTTTATACGTTATCATGTTTAAAAGGTTTCATGACATAAAAAACAGCCCGTCCTTACACAAAGGACAAGCTGCCTGCTTGATTCTGCTGAATATACTGATGAGTTATGTTAACAATCTTTTCTTTATCATTGTCCATGGATGCCACATGATAGGAGTTATAGAGCGATATAGCTTTCTTTTTCACGGAGCCAATCTTCTCCAAAATAAAATCTGTACACTCTGCAGGCACCACATGATCTTCTACCGACTTAAAGCCTAATACAGGTGTTTTAATGGATGGTAATAAGTCTGGTGTTCTTTCCATGATTTTCTGCAATTCGAAGATGGAGGGAACCGGAACTTTCCCGTACGTAATTTCCTCTACATCCTCTTTTTTAATATCTGGTGCACCTTCATCAAGGTATCTGGGATTTGTTTTCCCCTTTAAATATTCATAACATGGAACCCGGAGAGCGGCATTTATTAACACAATACCTGCAATTTCCGGATATTTATTAGCCAGCCAAAGTGTCAATGCGCCACCCATCGATTGACCTGCAGCATAAACAGATGTGCATCTGTCTTTTAGAAATTGATAACCCTTTTCTGCTTCAGCAAACCAATCCTCATGAGTGGTTCTTTCAATATCTTTATAATGTGTGCCGTGGCCTTTTAGCCTTGGCGCAAGGACTGTATAGCCAAGCTTGGCAAATGACTCCCCCAAAAACCGCACGCTCTGGGGAGTACCAAGAAAACCATGTGTGATCAGGATCCCGATCTCATTGCCTTCATAGTAGAATGATTCTGCACCGTCCAAAACAGGATAACGTTCATTCATCCAATTGTTCCTCCCTCAGAATTAATTATTCACATTATATAACCAACTATTCCGACCTGTCAACTAGTATTTAAACAGAAAAAGGACCGTCCATAACATATATGGAGCGGTTAGACTAAAGATAGTATTAACCCACAGATAAGGGTGGCGTAACATGCACCAAAGATAATAGCCCTTACATTAGAGCTTCGTGTATACCCTGTGAAGTCTGCAGGTGATTGAGCACCATCCACCTTCCTGCTGTGAATGACCATGCTGATATTGGTCATGACTAGATTGCCGATAGTCAGAAAAAATAAAAACATCGGTTCACGGGTTAGAAGAATATTGGATTTAAAGCGATTCCCAGGAAAAGCAAATTGACTCGTAAGTGTACATATTACCTCCTAAAAAAACCTTTTATACCATTATTTTACATATAATAAAAGAAGAATTCTATCTAAACATAACCTAACCCCATAAGAATATATTTACGGCACATTCTTAAAATTAGACATTGACTTATTAATGTGAGTATTTGTATAAAGATAATATGAGTCTGAATTAGAAACGGGGAGATCAAAATTCAAGCACGACCCTACTTTAAGTATAGTGTGACAGCTGCTTTGATGCTGCTGGGCTACGGAATTTATTATACTGTATCAGTTGTTTTGTTCTTCTTTGCGATAGGTGCACTTCTGCTTCCTATTGGCGTATTCGGCTTTCCAATCTTAATATATATTGTTTGGAAAAGGATACTGAAACATTCAGAAAATAAGATTTTAAAAATATCATTCTTGCTGGGTACCTATATGCTTTTTATTTTTATTACATATATGTTAGACGGTATCAGCTGGAATGAAGGCGGCAATTTGGCCATTTATCTTTCCTGGCTTGGCATTGAGGTTAAATGAAATGTTTCATGTGAAGCTGCCCCCGTTACCTTTTCGGGGGTTTTTTCATCTTAATTTTCCCCCTAATTTCTTAATCTGGCAGGAAAAAGCTTAATACTCTTTCCTCAATCTTATTGTAAACTATATTATCTATCACGTTGACAAACCTCTGTGTTAACCATAAAATAAAAACAGTTAACCTATTAATCTGAATTGGAGAGGTATTATGAAAGTTAAAGAGATGACATACGTGGCTTTATTTGCAGCAGTAATGGGAGCACTCGGGCTTGTTCCGCCAATCATGCTATCTTTTACACCCGTTCCAATTACCTTACAGACACTCGGTGTCCTTTTGGCCGGCGGTATTTTAGGTGCCAGACTTGGCGGAATCAGCATGGCAGTGTTTTTACTCTTAGTTGCTGCCGGTGCTCCTTTATTATCGGGCGGACGCGGCGGCATAGGTGTTTTCTTCGGTCCCAGCGCCGGCTATTTAATTGCTTACCCGGTAACAGCATTTTTGATCGGCTATTTACTTTCACACTTCAAAACTTTAAAGTTAATGAATATCCTTCTCATAAACCTGACTGTCGGAATATTCCTAATCTATCTGTTTGGCATTCCAGTACAGGCCTTTATGATGGATATTCCACTGGCAGAAGCAATTAAATTAAGCCTGGTTTATATCCCGGGAGATGTATTGAAAGCGACTCTTGCCTCATTCCTGGTATACAGACTGCTTAAGCATCCGATTATTAATAAGCAATTCTCTAAATCTCTGGAGACACTTTAAGGTGTCTCCTTTTCCATAAGGAGAGGAACAGCCCGTTGTCGAATATTACAGCAAATATCAAAAAATTCGCCGAAGAATCTCCGAATAAAGCCGCAATCATTTCGAAAAGCCAAACTTTAAGCTATAAAGAATGGAGCTCTCTTCTCTGCAAAACAGCTAACTGGCTTCATTCTTTACCTGTAGCCAATAAAACGGCAGCAATCCTGCTGCCAAATGGAATTCCTTTTCTGCAATTATTCACAGGGGCCTCCATGGCTGGATGGAAAGCTGCACCCTTCGACTTAAAATGGACAGCCGAAGAACTTAGCCAGCGAATTGAAATATCCAATCCTACTATCGTGATTACAGGTAAAGAATACTATGATCAGATTTCCCGCCTGCACCCTTTCGTGCTTACCTGGGAGGATGCCATGGAAGAAATCAGCACTCAGAGCACTTCGTTTCACACCGATTCAGAAAATAACCGCCCATTTTATATGGGGTTTACTTCAGGAACGACCGGCAGCCCAAAAGCTTTTATCCGTTCCCATAAATCCTGGGCGGCCAGCTTCAAGGTTAATGAGCATGATTTCAAAATGAATGAAAAGGAACATGTCCTGATTCCAGGGGCACTCATCCACTCTCACTTTTTGTATGGGGCGGTAAGTACCCTGTGTACAGGAGGAACAGTATATCTGCTCGATAAATTCAATGCAGCCCTTGCCCTCTTTTATATTGAAGAGCGGCCAATCTCAGCACTTTATACGGTTCCCACTATGGTGTCAGCTATATTAAAAGAAAAGAGAATCATAGAGAAGCCTGTCAAAATTATTTCTTCAGGAGCAAAATGGGACGAAGCATCAAAACAAGAAATCAGCAAAATGTTTCCTAAGCTTTCGATGATTGAGTTTTATGGAGCCAGTGAGTTAAGTTATATCACCTTTCATGGGAATGAGCAGAAGGCAGAATCAGTCGGGAAGCCTTGCCATGGAGTTGAAATCGAAATCAGAGGTACAAAGGGTGAAAAGCTCGCTCCCTATGAAATCGGGAAAATATATGTCAGGAGCGATCTTATTTTCGATGGTTACCTATTAAATGACAAAATACATACGATACAGGATCAAGATGGATGGGCAACTGTTGATGATATGGGCTATGTTGATGATGAAGGATACCTATTTATCAGCGGGCGGGAGAAAAACATGATTTTATATGGTGCCATAAATATCTTCCCGGAGGAAATTGAAAAAGTGATCAGCCAGCACCCTGCTGTTGAGGAGGCTGCTGTGATTGGAATGAAGGATCCATATTGGGGCCAAATAGCAGTAGCGATTATTAAAGGCAAAACAGATGCCCTGGAGTTAAAACGTTTATGCAAAAATCATCTGGCCTCCTACAAAATCCCGCGCAAATGGATCTTCACTGAAGAAATGCCTTACACAGCCGGCGGAAAAATTGCCAGAGCCCAGCTGAAGGATTCCATCGAAAGAAAGGTGATCAGCCATTAAGAGAGCCGTGATTGTAAAAGCAAAAAGAACGCCAATTGGAAAAGTAAATGGCATGCTGAAGGACTTCGAGCCTTTTAAACTTGCTGCCCCGTTGCTAAATTATCTGGCTGAAGGCCTGGAAGAAAAAATTGATGATGTCATTTTGGGCAATGTCGTGGGACCTGGCGGAAATGTAGCCCGCTTGTCTGCATTGGAAGCAGGACTCCCTCTGTCCGTTCCGGGTTTAACCCTGGACAGGCAATGCAGTGCGGGTCTTGAAGCCATTCGGCTGGCATGCTATCTTATCCAGGGAGGTGCGGGTACTTGTTATATAGCAGGTGGTACGGAAAGTGCCAGCACTTCCCCATTTTCCAAAAGAGCCCGCTTCTCCCCCGACAAAATTGGAGACCCGGATATGGGTGCAGCAGCGGAAAATGCAGCCCAGAAATACAGCATATCAAGGGAAAGTCAGGATGCATATGCGCAATTAAGCTATGAACGGAGCTGGAAAGCTTTTGAAAATGGAATCCTGGCAGACGAGCTGATTCCATTTGGAAACCATTCACATGATGAAGAATTTTTCAAAAAAAGAAAAATGGATACTCTTTTAAAACGTGCCAAGCCAATATTTAAAAAGGATGGAACAGTTACAGCAGCTAATAGCTGCGGCATCCATGACGGGGCATCTGCTGTGCTGGTGATGGAGGAAGAAACAGCAATTAATTATGGATACAGGCCCATCCTTCGATTTGCCGATAGTGAAGTATCCGGTGTACATCCCAACTATCCGGGCATTGCCCCTGTTCCGGCAATCCAAGCTATACTGGAAAGAAATTATTTAACAATCGACGATATCGATTTATTCGAAATTAATGAAGCATTCGCTTCAAAAATTACAGCTTGCACCAATGAGCTTTCCATTCCATATGAAAAACTGAACGTCAACGGAGGGGCTTTAACAATTGGCCACCCATATGGAGCCTCAGGTGCTGTGATGGCAACAAAGTTATTTTATGAAGTGCAGAGAAGACGTTCCTGCAAATATGTACTAGCTGCCATTGGAAGCGGAGGCGGCGTCGGTGCTGCTATTTTGTTTGAGGCCTTTTAATGAAAGCTTGAAGGATAGCCCGGAAAAATATAATTCCAGGTTATTTTTCGGCTTGAAATTTGGCAGGATCCGACGTATTAGCACATTTTTATCACTTGCTAGCATATTGCTATCCGACGAATATCAAACGATATCACAATAATAACCAACCTTTTTCTCTTTTTTTACAAAATTTGCAGCTTATTCAGCTGCCTGAATGATTACATATGCCCCATGAATCGCACCAATGATTTCCAGCCATCCCCCTGCTGCCAGAAGCAGTCTTTTTTGTATGCTCATTTCATCTTCTATAAGAATTCCTATAGCGCCGAGGATTGCCGATGCCGAAATTAATGAGTAACCCCGAGTGTCGAGATTGCTGAGCATATTGTTTTCACTGTTTTCAACTCCTGCAGCTTCCAATGCTGCACCCATGGATTGAATAGTACTGCCAAGTGAATTAAAGCCTGACACAGAAACAGATGGATTTTGAATTTCGATTATTGTTTGCAGCCGTGTTGATGGAATTGCCGCCTGCCTAAAGCTTCCGATTAATCCATATAATTATCTGTGTCATTTCCTTCAGCTAGAAGAAGTCTCCTGACTCTCCTCTTGAAGCTGGCCAATTAGTGATAAAACAGAACCAACTGCCTGTATCCAGCTTCCTGCGGCAATAATATTATTTGCACTATTTCCCGATTCTCCCCTCTCTTTTTCCCTGAGATTTATAGTCCCCCCAATTGCCTGCAGGGAATTGCCAATCGCCTGAAGCAGGTTGCCGTATATATTAAAAAGCTGACCTGCTGCAGTGGGATCTTCAAATTCGTCTCCAAGTGCTGCGGCCCCGCCAAGCGCCTGAATCCAGTTCCCTGCAATCACTAATTTATCTTCATTTTCTTCCTCTAAATCTAAAGTTAATCCAGCAATGACTGTAATGTTTCCAATAGCCTGTATCTCATTGCCGGCCCTTTCGAGAGACGGTTCACCCCGACCTTCTGCTTCGAGGGCACTTCCGGTTGCCTGGAGGCTATTCCCCACAATATCAAGGCCATCAAATAGTTTTTCCATTTTTTTTGACTTTGCGGGTATGGTTGAGACAGCTGAAATGATCGTACCAATGGCAGCTAAAGCGGCTCCGATGATCTCTTTTAGTTGATTGTCCATAACATACTCCTTAGCTGACGTATGATAAATTATATTCAATAACTAGCTAATGGGTACGAAGTTATGGATTGACGAGCGGCAGTACCAGCGTCGGAGTATAAAGAAGCCAACTCTATAGTGGATATGCATCAAAGCAGCGAACCATAGATCTTCGATTTTTCAGGATCTGATGTTGAAAGACGAATGGTCACCTGATTGCCTAGTTGATGATTCTGCCCAGGGAATGTATCGCTAAACATAAGTTCGTTCTCCCCAACCTTTACAGTTGCATGCATAATGCGGTTCTTTGCTACTAAACGGAACAAATACTCGCAATCTTTTTTAAAAAAACGGGTCTATTTTTATCCCTAAGTCTATATTTTATAGAAATGGTGCAGGAACTTGTACCACATTCCATAGACAAAGGTGAGATGAAAATGTTTACGGTGTATTATCTTGATGGGAAAAATGTTTTATTAAATCAGCTTCGTAAAAGTGTTCCAAATGAAGGAGAAGAGGTCAGAATTAAAGGGCGCAAAGGCAAAGTAACCAGTGTAATGGCAGTAGAGGAAAGTAAAATTCATGTACAGGTAGAGCTTGAAAGTGTAAACAAAGCGAAGCTTGCAGCAGAGGATGATAAAAAGAAAAAGAAGAAGCGATGAGAAAAACCCGCACCTTGTCTGCGGGTTTTTCCTGTTAATGCAGGCTTGCTCTGATCTCCTGCATTTTTTTCCTGACCAGAGGATAAAAGTTATTCTTAGCGCTAGCAGTAGAATTCCCGCCAAAAAATTCAGTCCCGGGACAGGTTTTTACGGCATGCCCATGGCTGTTATCCAGCACCCTTTCACCTGAGTTTATATCCCACCAATGGTGATAGGTGATGCTGTCAATGGATGGCGCCAGGCCATATTTCAGCATCAGGAGAGCTGTAACGGTCACAATCGTATCTTTTTGTTCAGCAGTCATTTGATTGGAGTCAAAATCACCAAGATTTTCGATCGCTATCGCATCTGCTTCGATCTTGTGCATGACTTCTTTATTCTGCAGGCCGAATGATCCTTCAGGAGCTACATCAAACGGCCTTCCCACAGCCACTTTTCCATCAGGGAAAGTAGTCAGCTGCTGGCTGATCATGCTCCACTTCATCCCGCCTACATGATACTCCTCCATCCCCTTCATGAGCGCAAAATGATTTGTACCATTGAACTGTTTATATGATGGCTGATAGGTGTGATGCTGCTGAACCTTGGCCACTTTTCTCGTGAATTTCTGATTGAAAATCCAATCCCGAAACTCCTCTCTGGTCATGAGGACAAACTTACCATCCATTACTAATTTCTTTGGAATAATTTTCAATTTCTGCCCGGCATTTATAGCATTGGAGGATAGTCCATTTGCTGTCTTAATAATCGGGACACTTGAATCATATTTTTCTGCCAGCTTCCAGAGTGTATCTCCGGGTGCCACTTTGTACATAATCGGGACACGCAGCTTTTGCCCGACCAAAAGCCTGTCTGACTGCAGGCCGTTAAATAGTTTTAAGTCCGCGGCTGTTGATCCATATTTTTTTGCAATCAATGTCAGGGTATCCCCCTTCTTTACATCATAAATATTGCGGGGATTGTTTTCGGCATGTGCACCGCTCCAATTCAATTGCCAGAACACTGCGAGACTGAGGAAAAGAAAAATGCATTTTTTCATACTCAATGTCCTTTCCATTCGATTTTTATTATTTTTGTATAACTAAAGAAAATTATCCTCTCTTTTTGGCATGATAAAGAAATCTGCAGGGTATTTTCTAAAGCAGGGAAAACGAATAAAGAAATGTAAGGTGTGGATCAGCATGAAAAGTCAATACTTCTCAGAAATCTGTGTACCGATTCAAACTCCATATGGATTTAATCCAGCAGAAAAAGAACAATTTGATTTTACCTTCGACCGCAAAGACCGCTTTATTGATTACCGGATTGAAAAAGATGGGAAGGATTATAATATCAGCCTGGATGACAATGGGCAGTGGTATTTTTTCACTTCATTCGTATGCGATTCACTTGATGAGCTTAAGCTTTCCAGACAGATTTTCAGGCCGCCTTATTTGGAAAATGAGGAATTGCGTTTAGTGGATTTAATGGAGAATGCCGATATCAAGCCTCTTTATGAGGGTCATGACAAAGCGTACGGACATGCACTTGCTCTTACAGATAACCTGTCATCTGTCCCAGCATCCCGGCAGGCAAGGCTTGCTAATTATGATGGCTCTGATGACCCCACAATAATAAAACGGATCCATTACATTCAAAATGAATATAACGGAGAGATCACCCGGTTTATTGCCGGCTTTGAAACCCGTTCTTTTGCAACCTATACGGAAAATGAATACTACGCCAGGGAAATTCACCTGCCGAATAATGCTAGAACATATTTGAAACTGTTTGTTTACTTTTCAAGATATGGCATTCTTCCTTCACAGCAGATGATGCCGCGGTTCCTGGCGAATTTGTGGGCGTCTGCACAGAGTTTGAATACAGCAGCCAATCCTGCCCTTTACAAACAGCAAGCCATAGACTAAGGAAGGGATTTCATTTTTCGGCAATAAAAGCCATGATGCGACCTTTAAACGCAAGAAAAGTCTAATCCTGCGCTTTCCCGAGAAATATGAAAAGCGGAAGCGCCTTGCCCACCCCCGACAAGCACAAGCCGAGCCTCACAGGAAGGCGTTCTTTGCCTTTTTGGGAGGATTGGCTTGTGACCTCGAGGGGGTAGGCGCTGGAGCTAGACAGTTATTGCAGTTTAAAACTTTAACAAAATACAAATGAAAAGCGGGGAATATTTCCCCGCTCAATTGCCGTCTGTTATTTCTTTCAATATTTCATAAGAACGTTTTTGTTTTTCTTCATCATAAATATAAGAAACCGCCATGATTTCGTCCACATTATACATACTCTGGAACTGCTCCAGCTGCCCTTTGACTGTTTCTTTGCTGCCCATCAAGGTGACTCTCGACATCCCCTCAGCCGCTTCCTTCTCCATTGGGTTCCAGATAGAGTCCAGATCCTCGACCGGAGGACTCAATTTCATGGAAGTTCCTCTGACAACATTCAGGAAAAACTGTTTCATCGTGGTTGACAGGAATTCAGCTTCCTCATCCGTTTCTGCAGCAATGACATTTAAGCAGATCATCATATATGGCTTATCCAGATATTGTGAAGGCTTAAAGTTGGCACGGTAGATCCGGATGGCGTCCTCCATCCACCTTGGAGCAAAGTGTGAAGCAAACACATATGGAAGCCCCAGCTCAGCAGCTAAATACGCTGAATCTGTCGAAGAACCAAGAATATAAATAGGAATGTTCGTCTCAACCCCCGGGTGTGCTTTTACATAACTCTGCTCCTCTAAAGGGCCAAAGTATGTCAGCAGCTGCTTCACATCCTCAGGAAATGTATAAACAGAATCATTTTTTGAACGGCGAAGCGCATTAGCCGTCATCATATCCGTGCCAGGTGCCCTGCCGAGACCCAAGTCGACCCGATCCGGATAAATGGTTGCCATGGTGCCGAATTGCTCGGCAACCACTAATGGCGCATGGTTCGGCAGCATTATTCCGCCGGAGCCTATGCGAATCGTTTTAGTATGCTCCAATGCATGTTTTATTAAAATAGCCGTGGCAGAACTTACCAGTGTCGGGGTGTTATGGTGCTCCGCTATCCAATAGCGTTTGTAGCCCATCTCCTCTGTTGCCTGAGCCAGATCAACAAGATCTTCGATGGCCTGCCTGCTGTCCTTCCCCTCCCGTATCGGGGCAAGGTTTAAAACAGAAACAGGTATTTGTATATTGGTCATTTTATAATCTCCTTCATGAAGAATTGACTTTATTTTAACAACCGAAATAAATTTAGGAAAATATAATGCTTAGTGTGGGCAAAATTACAGCGGAGAATTTATTAAAATTTGAAATGGCAGTGGTTATGAGCGATTTTTGTTTTTTATGAGCGAAAATTTAATTTTATGAGCGATTTTCTTTGGATTATGAGCGAAAAACTTATTTTATGAGCGATTTCCTTCGGTTTATGAGCGAATACCAAATTTCCTCAAAGAAATCATGTCCTGCCGCACACAGGCCTAAGCAAGAAAAAACCAGCCCCTGCAAAAGGGACTGGCTCTCAGCTCACTCTTAATGGTTCTTCATTTTCGGCAGAAACACTGGTTTTTGCCGGTTTTTTCTTACTCAAAGCCAGCAGCAGAATCATGCCAAAGATACAGGCAGTACCAGCACATTGATATAGTCCGAATGGTTCGTTCAGCCAGATAACCGTAGTAAATACAGCGGCTAGCGGCTCGAGGCTGCTTAAAAGACTGGTTTCCGTTGGAGACAGCGTTTGGAGACTTTCAATATAGAACCAGAAGGCAAGCATCGTTCCAAAAATAATAACGAAGACCAAGTAAAGGAAACCTTCAGCCGTTAAGCTGCCAAAATCCATTTGCCATGGGGGATGGATGAAACTCAATGCAAATCCGCCAATCACCATCGCCCAGCCAACCACGACAAGGGAATCATATTCCTTGAGCAGCGGGACGGCATACAACGTATAAAACGCCAGTGCCACACCGGACAGAACTCCCCATACAATCGCAGGTGATGGTACGGACAGCTGAGAAACAGAACCATTTGTCAATAGAAGAAAGCACCCCGCTAAAGCAAGGGACACGGTCACCAAATCCTGTCTTGTAAACACCGTTTGCTTACGCAGGACCAGATAAATGATAATCATAGCTGGTGCCAGATATTGAAGCAGCGTGGCAACAGCCGCATTGCCATGATGAATGGAAGCCATATAGGTGTACTGTACGGCCAGCATTCCCGCCAGGCCAAAGATCAAAAGCATGGTAGCTGCTTTTTTATTTTTCCACACTCCAAACACCTGTGAGCGATCTTTCAGTAAAAATTGAACGGCCAAAAGAAGAACACCTGCGACCAGAAGCCGGGCTGTGACAAGCCAATCAACAGAGATTCCAAATTCCTGAAATAACTTTTGGGCAACTGTTCCGCCAACTCCCCAGAATGAAGCCCCAAAAATAACAAGCAATAAACCCGTACTCCTTGAACGTCCTTTCATGTTGATTCCACCTTAAATATAATAATAGTGTTATAATAAACCAAATTCTGTGATAAAAATAGCTGGATATCATAAAAAAGTATAACAATATTGAGGTGGCTTTTTTGCAGATTAAAGACTTTAAAGTGGATGAACGCCTGAAGGAATTAACGAGCCACAGGACGGTGGTGATGCCTGTCGCCTGCTACGAAACGAAGATTGCAGATAATATCCAAGGCAAAATCCCTTTGCACTGGCATGAGGAGATTCAATTTATCCTTTCAGTAAAAGGCGAAGCTATTGTCCAAATCAATGAGGAAAAACTGGCAGTTAAAGAAGGTGAAGGCATTTTCATTAATAGCGGCTGTCTCCATTCGGCCGAGGACTTAAACGGAGATTGTGTTTATATTTGTTTAAATGTCTCCCCTCATTTCCTGCTTCCCCAGGAATTATACAGCAGTTATATTTATCCATATATATCAGCAACAAATCTTCCATACATCATCCTGAACCGCAGCGAGGATTGGGGAAAAAGCATATTAGAAAGCATCATAGAAATCAAGAAATTAATTAATGACAATCCTCCATTTTACGAGATTAACATAACCAGTCTGCTGACATTCATTTGGCAGCAGTTAATCAGGAACGGATTTCAATTGGAATACAGCCAGACTGAAGTTGAAAAGCATATGCGGATGAAGGCAATGCTGAATTGGATTCATCAGCATTTCGCTGAAAAAGTCACCCTAAGTGATATTGCCAAAGCCGGCAGACTGAGCAATTCTGAATGCTGCAGATACTTTAAAAAGATTCTCAGGACGACACCCATTAATTACCTGATTCAGCACCGCCTGCAAAAAAGCCTCCCCCTGCTCCAGGAGCCGGGCTCGAATGTAACTGAGGTTGCGTATAAAGTAGGCTTTAACAGCAGCAGTTATTTTATTGAAAAATTCCGTAATGCGATGTATATGACACCTTTGGCGTTTAAAAAGAAGCAGAATTGAGTGCAGCATATTAGGAAATAGCCATAGATTGTCTGTACATTTCCTGGCCATGGGATGAAATGCAGGTGTTTTTTTCTACGGCACGGCAGTCTACGGTGAGAAAATACTCTGTCAGGCTTCCCTGAAAAACAACATAGAAATCTTCCATTTCCAGAAATTCATTCGGCATAATAAGCTCAGGCGGTTTAGTAAATTGGACAATATCACATTTCTCTAAGACAGTTGCAACAAATTGAGAGCAGAAAAAAGCATTAGTTCTTGAGAGTTGTTTATTAAACATGATGGCAAAAAGGCCAAGGAGATTATAGGAGTAGTCCTGTTTTTTAGATTCTATCTTATTTATGAGTTCTTTAAGCTTGTTGTGCTGTTCAACTGTAACTGAACAGCTTATGATGGTACATCTCGAGCTGCTAAATAGTTCTCCTCTGATATTTTCTTGAACAAAACCGCCTATGAATGGATTTTTCGCCGTTTTCCTGCCAAAGCTGTACACTTATTTTAATTCAGGATCAAGTGAGATAGAAGCATGGTTATACGGCTTTTTTGTGTAAAGCTTAATAAGCCGCGTAAATAACGTTCCGGTGTCCGTAAGGAGTATATAGATTTTTTGATTAGACATAACGTATCTCCTTATCAAAAATATGATTATATTTTTATAATAAAGATACACGGTCTTTAGATTAAGAAGCCTACGCTGTATATGTTTATAAGACTTGAGGCTTAAGGTTATTAATTCTTATACATAGCTCTTCTCGATAAAAAAATATATAGATGTAGGAAAATGAAGTGAATCCCTAGAACTTTAATGCAATGAGTATGAATATGGAGGATGAGTATATTGGAACAGACAATTTTTGACCATATGGAAAAAGTACGGGGCATTACAGAAAAATCGATCAAACGGATTCCTGAAGAAATGGCTGATATCATTCCAGAAGGGTTTAACAATAGTATCCGCTGGAACTTCGGGCATATTGCATTTGTCCAGGAAAAGCTTGTCTTTGGAATATCTGGTGAAAACATGAATGTCCCGATGAACTATGAACGGTTATTTGGCGCTGGAACTAAGCCTGCCGATTGGACCGAAGCACCGCCTTCCTTCAAGGAAATTGCATCCGTCTTAACCGAACAAAAACCCAGAATAAAGACATTTCTTCATGGGCGTATGGATCAAAAACTGCCAAGTCCCTTTACAAACCGCGGCGGCATTACCTTCTACACAACCGGAGAAGCTTTTTTATTCGGCTTTTACCATGAAGCCATTCATATGGAGACTATTAAACAGATTTATCGTTCTATTATAAATAAAGGCTAAATTGTTTCAAAAACTACTCCTGCCTGTTGTTTGCAGATGTTTCTAGTTCGGACTCTATCTGTCTCTTTTCAGCTTTCAGTGTACAAAGTTGTCCCGGGTTCTGACTCAGGTCTACTATTTCCGGCTTTCTGTGTCCGAACTTGGCCGAGGTTCTGACTCAATTCCACGGGTTCCCCCTTCCTGTGTCCGAAGTTGACCCAGGGTTCCGACTCAAATCCATGGGTTCCGCCTTTCTGTGTCCGAACTTGCACCGGGTTCTGACTCAGTTCCACGGGTTCCGCCTTTCTGTGTCCCAAGTTGACCAGGATTCTGACACAAATCCATGGGTTCCCTCTTTCTGTGTCCGAAGTTGCACAGGATTCCGAATCAGACGGCCTCTTTTCTGTTTTCTTTGCTGTCAAAGCCTAATTTTATGCAAGAAAAAAAGGCATGCCCCACAGGACATACCTCAATCTCATTCCGGCATATTCAATCGCGGAAAAAAGTTATAAACCATAAAAACACCGAATAAACCAAAGAATAATGCACCGAAGACTGAACCCTCCACCAGGGCTGCAATTCCAAATGCGATGGCAATCAAACCAACCCATGCGGCAAATGAAGAAATGGTGTAATGATAAATACCGCCGATAAATGTCAGCGTCCTGCCCAGGAATTGTCCTTCGCTTCCAGCTCTCTTAACTTCGATAAGCGTTAAAATAAAGCTCCAAAGCAGCAGCAAAGGTATCCCCCATAAAAATATAAACCCGAATACTTCCATGCTTCTCCTCCAAAAAATTTACTCCATAAACCTCATTAAATCCCCATGCACAATATCATCAGAAAAGCCGAGCTCTTTCCTGGAGATATCCATTAAAGGTTCACAGCCTGTAATATCCGCTTCTTCTTCCGATTTACTATCGAAGCATTTACCGGCTTTGTACAAATAGTCTTTCGCTATGAAACTTCCATCCCGGAAGGTAACGGGATGATCGGGATCTCTTGTAAACAGGTTCTGCCCGAAGCTGAAATTTTCATCAGCACTTATGCCGAGCAGATGAAGAATCGTTGCCCTGATATCGATTTCCCCGCCAAGGTTCAAGAACGTTTTGCCCTCCACCCCTGGCACATGGATAATCAGCGGCACACTCTGCAGCTGCATGCGGTTCACAATCGTATCTCCCTGTCCCAGCAGTTCAAGCACACCATGCTCATATTTGTCCGAGATGCCATAATGGTCGCCGTACAATACGAACATCGTATTTTCATAAAGTCCCTTCTTTTTTAAGTCCTCGAAGAAGGTTTTAATGGCTTCATCCTGGTATCTGACGGTTGTGACATAGCGATTGACCACCATTTCACTCGTGCTTGCCTCAGGGATAAACTGATCTTCCTCTTCCAGCAAAAACGGGAAATGGTTTGTTAATGTGATAAACCTTGCGTAGAAAGGCTTTTGCAGGTTATCCAGATGCTGAATGGATTGCTGGAAAAATGGGATATCCTTAATCCCGTAATTCACAGAGTTCTCATCCGTCACCAGATAATCAGCTTTTGAAAAATAACGACTATACCCTAAAGAATCATACATGGCCTCCCGATTCCAGAACGAAGCGTCATTCCCGTGGAAAACAGCTGTGTAATAGTCCTTCTCAGCTAAAATATGCGGCAGGCTCCGATAAGCGTTTTCCGTTTTCCTGACAAATGCTGAGCCGCTGGACAAAGGATAAAGGCCTGTATCAACCATGAATTCCGAGTCCGATGTTTTGCCCTGTGCTGTCTGATCATAGACCCGGCTGAAATAAAAACTGTCTTCAATCAGTGAATTCAGGAAAGGCGTTATTTCCTGCCCATTCACCTTCTGATTGATCACAAAATTCTGTGTGGACTCCATGCTGATCAGAACGACATTCATTCCTTTTGCGGCACCAAAGTAATCTGAGGGCTTATCTTCATGTGATTGGACATACTTAGCAGAAGCCTGAGCATCCGTTGCACTGGCAAATGCGCGGTTGAGCGGGTTTGCTGCAGCGATGCCGATATCATAAAGATGATATTGATACAAGCCAATGTGCTTGACAAGCTGCTGTCGATTATAGGATTCCGAAAATAAATGAGGCACTTTCACCATGCCAAGAGTGATGGTTATCAGCACAAACATCAGACTGACAGCCCCATAGAGCCTTTTTGAATTAATTGTAATCTGCTCACCCGCTGATTTCCTTTTTAAATAGAAAAGCCAAAAAACAGCCAGATCAGCCAATAACAGAAGATCCCACGGGCTGATCAATTCAAAAGTACTCGGTCCAATCCCTCCGACATTTTTAAACTGAAAAAGGATCGGAACGGTAACAAAATCGGTATAGAAACGATAATAAAGAAGGTCCCCAAAAAGAATGCCGGTCAGAACTGCCATCGCTGCAAAAATAGCCCCCGGTTTGACCTCTTTCTTAAAATAATAAGGAATTCCAAGAATGACCATTATGGCCCCAATCGGGCTTAATAGCATAAATAAAATATCAGTCCAGTTCTCCGGGTGCAAATTGAATCCTATAAAAGATACAGCAGCCGTCTTGATCCAGATAAGTATGACGGCAGCCCAAATGGGTGGAAGCTTTTTAAATAACTTCATAATCATACCGCTTTTCATAGTGTTTTTCGAAAATACATGCCATCATTTCAATAGAAGCCATGACCTTCTCTTCTTCCTGTGCCCCCATCAGAGCCGCCTGAACCCAATTTCTTTCAAGCAGGTACCCGCTTTCATAGCTTAGAAGAGTTCCTTTCTGTTTGCATAAGTCGCCAAATTCCCTGCTGGAAATGCCCTCCGGCAAATGGACAGTAAGGATGCCTGGCGAATAATCGTTCCCGCCAAGAACGGAAAAACCCCTGTCTGCAAGCCTTTCCCTTACTTTTAAAGACAATCTGTTTATCTTCTCATAATCTATCAGCTTTATACTCTCTTTTAATGCGTAGACCAGATTGGAAGAATGGGTATATGGAATGCTCTCATTGTCCTCATACATCTTTAAATCCAGGTATCTGGGAACACTGCTGTTCCCTTTTATTCTATCTCTATGGAATACAATCGCAAGTCCCGGGTACGAGCCAAATCCTTTTCCGCTGACGGAGGATGCCATATAAATATCTTTTAGATTAAGCGGAACGATTCCGGCTGTACTGCATGCATCCACGCAAAGCTCGGCACCATGCTTCGCACATAGCTCCTGAATTCTGCTTATATCGAATAAATACCCGGTTGAGGTTTCACAATGGACGGTCCAGACCCAGTTTATAGAAGGATTTTCTGTAAGCATGTATGCAATTTCCTCATACAGGATCGGTTCATTCCAGTCTTTTTCAATCGTCTGAAAAGATAGTTGAAATCTTCTGGCATGATCAATGAGTCGATAGCCAAATTCACCATTGGCGAGTATCAGCCCATTCCCCTCCATGTTTTTCAGCTGGGCAGCGACAAGGTCGTTAGAAAGTGTTCCCGTCCCGACAATAACTTGTGCATAAGAGGCACCTGTCATCCTGCATAAGTGAGAACGCAGCTCCTTCAAGTCCTCAATGAAGTCATGATTACGATGTGATACGGCTTCTTTAGCAAAAGCGTTTTTCACATTATCATGAATAGGGACTGGGCCCGGCAAAAACGAGTGCTGCCCGGACTCCTCTGAGCTTCTTGCCATTAAGCGTTTAAAGGCTTTTGTGGAACGTTCGAAATTCTCTTTTGTTAAGTACATGGGCTGAAAATGGGCGCCCTCCTCTCCTGTCAGAGGACCAAAAGGCAAAAAGCCAATCCGCTTATACAATTTCAGCTGCCTGACCGTCCCAGAGATCAGCGCCATCGTATAATTTTTTTCAAGGCAAAGCTCCACAAGCTTTTCACAAAGCTGATAAAAAACACGGGTGCTGCGGTATTCCTTTTTGACTGACAGCAGGCGTACCTCGCAACATTCCCCCTTTACAGGCAAGTAGTCTTCGAGATTAGGAAGTTTGTAATCAAGCGAAAATGGCCTTTTCGCGCGAATGGCGATCATTCCTGCCACTTCCTCACCAGCCTTGGCAATCACATATGTATTTTCTTCATGAAATTTATCGATTAGGAGCTGATTTTCATTTTGCTTATGCTGTGGAATTTCTTCCACAAATGTCTGATAGTTCAGCTGATGAATTTGTTCAAATTCATCATGATCAACTGCGATTTTGCAGATAATATTCATTGTTTACCTCCTATGCTTAGGCACGATGAAATTTGAATGGGAAATTAGGACAATGATAAGCATCAGCAGCAGTCCTGCCGCAATAATGAATGAATTCCCAATCACCCAGGCTATTATGGGAATTGAAGCCATCGAGATAAAACCCGATAATGTATACTTCCGAAATGATGCAAACATGATTCCCATTGTGATGGCCATGATTGCTATCGTCAGCGGCTCCAGATACAGTGCAGAAGCCAGATAGACAACCACTCCTTTTCCGCCATGTAACCCCAGCTGAATTGGAAAAAGATGGCCCAGGAGCACGCAAAGAGCGCTAAGTATGAATACACCTTCCCCCTCAAACAAGAGTCCAGTCACATATAAAGCTCCCCATGTCTTTCCCGCATCAACTGCTATGGTCAGCAAAAACCCAGTCTTCCCGAATGCTCTTCCGGCATTGGTAGCCCCGGCATTCCCGCTCCCTATATACCTTATATCCTCTTTAGCCAAATATTTAACCACATAATAAGCTCCGGTTATGCTGCCCAATGCGTAAGAAAAGGCCATAACGATCAGAGCGGACCAGACATCTTCGATCATAAAACCTATCCCGCCTTCTACTAATTAAACGATCAAAAAGGGTAAAAAGTTTCATATACTTACAAATTTACAATCTAACTTTTCCGTGACTCACCTAATTTTACCATTAAACAAGTTGATTGCCAGAGCCTTAAATCATAATTCAGCTATTTTAATGCCAACATTAAATTTTAAAGTAAAATAATTATTTTTTATGTTGACATTGTTTATCATTCGCATATAATTTGCATTAAGGCAAAACTTTTATTTAAATCCATAAATCTTTTCCATATGAATTAAAATTGTATAAATACAATTAATTTGAATCCATTTAAGTTTGGGAAATAAAGGAGGATAAAAAAATGAACGATCCAGCTATCTCCATACAGGATTTGCACGTCTCCTATTTTGGTAATGAAGCGGTAACTGGTGTCAGCCTATCGGTGAATACCGGGAATCTGGTGGGCATTATCGGACCAAATGGCGCAGGCAAATCAACCTTCCTAAAAGCCATGCTGAATCTCATACCAAAGGATAAAGGTGCAGTAAAGGTGATGGGAAAACCCATCACTGAAGTGCGCAAAAGCATCGCCTATGTCCCGCAGCGCAATGACATAGACTGGGATTTCCCCATCACAGTGCTTGATGCCGTTCTTATTGGAACCTACCCCCATTTAAAACTGTTCCGGCGTCCAAAGAAGAAGGATAAAGAATGGGCTATGGAATGCCTTCAGCGAGTCGGCATGCAGGAATTCAGCAAAAGACAGATTGGTGAACTGTCAGGCGGCCAGCAGCAGAGAGTTTTTCTGGCGAGAGCTCTTGCCCAGAAAGCCGATCTTTTTTTCCTGGATGAGCCGTTTGTTGGAGTTGATGTATCGAGCGAGGAAACGATTGTGAACATTTTGAAGGAGCTGTGCAGACAGGGAAAAACGGTGATTGTCGTACATCATGACTTAAGTAAGGCTAACGATTATTTCAATCAGTTAATCCTGCTAAATAAGGAATTGATCAGTTTCGGAACTGTTGAAGAAGTGTTTAAACCTGATGTAATTACAAAAGCATACCAGGGGCAATTTGCATTTATGAATGAGATTGGGGTGACATTATGATGGCTTTTATTGAAGCGGTGATGCAATATGGTTTTCTGCAAAAAGCTCTATTAACATCAGTTATGGTAGGCATTATCTGCGGAGTCATTGGCTGTTTTATCATCCTGAGGGGAATGGCTCTTATGGGAGACGCCATATCACATGCCGTACTTCCCGGCGTCGCCATTTCGTATATGCTGGGTGTCAATTTCTTCTTCGGGGCAGTGATCAGCGGTGTAATCACGGCGATCGCTATCGGCTTCGTATCGCAAAACAGCCGGATTAAGCATGATACCTCAATTGGCATTATGTTTACGGCCGCATTTGCTTCAGGAATCATTATTATTACGATGCTAAAAAGCAGTACTGATCTCTACCATATTTTATTTGGGAATGTTTTGGCAGTAAGATCATCCGATATGTGGATCACATTGGGCATCAGCCTGATTGTGTTGGGGGCTGTTTACCTCTTTTACAAGGAATTATTGGTCACATCATTTGACCCGACAATGGGCGCAGCATACGGACTGCCCGTTCGATTCATACATTATTTCCTAATGACTCTCTTAACGATGGTAACCGTTGCATCCCTCCAGACAGTAGGCATTGTCCTGGTTGTTGCGATGCTGATCACCCCTGCAGCGTCAGCATATCTTTTAACCGAGCGGCTGTGGATGATGATTTTCCTGGCATCTGGCATTGGGGTGATTTCATCCATCACGGGCCTTTACTTCAGCTTCACCTATAACTTAGCTTCAGGAGCAACGATCGTCATATCTTCCACCGCTATTTTCATTCTCGTTTTCTTATTCTCCCCTAAGCATGGGCTGATATGGAAAACGCTGAAAGTAAAGAAGAAGAGAGCTTCATTAGTGTGATAAAAAAAATCAGGAGGTTATCCCAATGTTAAAAAAAGGCTTATTTTTACTGGCTGCTTCCCTTCTTTCCCTGTCATTATTGTCAGCCTGCAGCAGCGGAAAGAGCACCATAGCCGATAATGATGGAAAAATCCACGTTGTCACTACCTATTCGATTGTGTATGACATTGTGAAAAATGTAGGCGGGGATTTGGTTGAGATTCATAGCCTGGCACCAATCGGATCCAATCCCCACGAATATGACCCGCTTCCTGAAGATGTGCAAAAAACAACGGATGCAGATGCTGTATTTTATAACGGCCTGAATCTCGAAGCCGGCAACTCTTGGTTCAACAAGCTGATGGAAACGGCCGGAAAAGACAGTGAAGATGCGCCGGTCTTCCTGATGAGTAAAGGCGTTGAGGCCATGCATTTAACTACAAAAGGCAAGGAAAGTGAAGAAGATCCCCATGCATGGCTCGACATCCGCAATGGGATCAAATACGCGGAAAATGCCAGAGATGGACTCATTAAAGCAGATCCAGACAATAAAGAGGTTTACGAAAAAAACGCGGAAGAATATATTGCAAAGCTTCAAAAGCTGCATGACGAAGCTGTGGCACAATTCAATGAAATCCCGGAATCTGAACGGGTTCTCGTTACAAGTGAAGGTGCTTTTAAATATTTCAGCGAAGCCTACGGATTCCAGGCAGAATACATCTGGGAAATCAACCAGGAAAACCAGGGAACACCAGAACAAATTACAAGAATTGTTGATATCATCAATGAAAAAGGGATTACAGGACTATTCCTGGAAACCAGCATAGACGCAAGAAGCATGGAAGCCGTATCGGATGAAACCAATGTTCCGATCATGGGAAAAGTATTTACAGACTCTCTGGCAAAGCCGGGTGAAGACGGCGATACGTACATCTCGATGATGGAATGGAATATTAAAACCATCAAAGAAGGTTTGACGAAGCAATAAATCACACGATTCCAGCAAGCAGGTGAAACATGTGATCCCCATTCGTATAAAGAGATATATTCTGGAAATTTATATCCTGCAGGAAGCACATGGGCATGCAACCATTTCCGGCATTGCCAAGGGATTGAAGGTCACCGCCTCGGCTGCCTCTAAAATGGCCGGAAAGCTTAAAGAGGACGATTACATTTACTTTCAGCCCTATGGAACCGTTACTCTGACAAAACGGGGAGCAGAAATGGGCAAAAAGCTATTCCAGGATCATCAGGTTTTAATGGAGTTAATTGGGGTTGAAGAGAAACAGATCCCGCAGAAAGTTAGAGAATCGGAAATGCATCTTGGATCGGAAGTTATTTTTAAAATTCAGAGCTTTATAGAAAAACATAAGAAAAACGCCTGAGGTGTTCATTGAACACATTCAAGCGTTTTTTTCTGATTAAATCTGGCTTGTCATTCGTTTAACCGTTCAATCTATCAGGCAGATCTTTTCCACATATTTTCCATGTTCTCTAGGTCCCCAAAAAATTTTAAGGTCTGTACCCGTATGCAAACGAAAATAAAATCAGAAAAAACATATACAGCAAAGCAGATGGAATCAAACTAATTAGTATAAGAATTTTAGCCTTCCTGCTCTGCGTTTTGGTAAACCACTTAACATAAATGAAAACCAGGATCGCTGCAAGCGGTAGGAACAGATAATTTGTGATTGTGTCAACCCATCCTGAGTTCTGGTCCCAATAAGCATCAGGCACTGGGGATATTCCTTCGAATTCCTTATCAATCCTGTTTTTTACGGTAATAAAATAATAGGAAACCACAATATAGTAAGCCACAAGGACACTTTTTACCCACCAGACAATATACTTGCTGAAAACGACAATTATAAAAATAAGCATCAGTGTAATGAAAAAGCCTGTGTATTGTTCCATTTTGAAAAACCCCCTCAAAAACATTCTTTCTATTACAACTTCTCTATTTTTAACACATTGACTTGTGCCGGGAAAGATTCCAGTATTTCTGAGTACCAGATTTTCACTTTATCTCCACTCTTTATACCGGTTAAAACAGCATTATTCAACTTATAGACAGATTTATATTTTCCTATTAATTCATCAACGGATCGTGCTTTTGCATCTGTCTCCGTAAACCCCTTATCTTCAATAAGCAGTATTACATTCTCTTTCATGACGATTGTTCCTTCCATTGCTGCCGTTCCCTCATTCACCTGAGCCTGCTGACTGAATATCCCTATAAACCAAATCAGCAGCAATACAATAATTAAGATAAAAATGGCTAATGCTCTTTTCATTGTTCTATTCTCTCCAATTATGTTTTCTTACAGCATCCCGAAAAAGAATACATTAAGGAAATAACAGAATTGCTATCCTGTGTACATCCATTCGCTTCCATTATTTTTCTCATTGCGGCATTATCAGCGCGTGTTGCCCCAAGATATTTTTCAGCTTTAAAATCATACTGCAACCTATGAAGCCCTATTAAATGCAGAAACAAATTGCAATAATATTCTTTAATAAATTTTTAAAAAACGTAAGCACCATACCTAAGAAATGAATTCTCTTAAAATCCATGAATACCTGCCAAATGTTAACAATTATTGAAAATCCAAAGGAATATGTAAGAAATTAACGAAGTAAGAGGACAAGGAGGTGAAAAACGATGACTCTCCTTTTTTACAAAGCGATGGAGGCGTTCAAGAAGGATGCGGAGCGTCTTGAAAAAGAAAAGCTTCAAAAGGAAAAGTCAAATGAGAAAAAATCAAAATAATGAGTTACTCTTTCATTCCCCATGGGGGATTTTTTTTTGAAATATTGAGCAGCAGTTTTCCCAATGGAGAACAAAGAAGCTAACGCTCTCACGCCAGCTTTATGATTTTATTCAGATTAAATGGCCTTTGCTAAATAATATTCCAATTCCTCTTTCAGGCTGCAGGTTTCGCTAAGCTTTCTGCTATTCTCAGAAAAAGAGTCTTTGTCCCCCGCTTCAAGATCCTGATCAATTTTATACTGCAGATAATTAATTTTCAGGTCTATATCTAACTGTGATGATATGTTTTCATTTCTAATATACCTCTCTATATCCTCAATTGCCATGTAAAACACCTGCTGGCCATTAATCACCACAAGTGCATACCATCCCAAAAATGTGTATTTTCGGTCAGGAGTAACCTCAATTAAATCTCCCTTTTGAAAGTGCAGTATATTCATATGATCAGCATCAGGACAAAAGCAATCGACTTGATGTTCAAATTGCTGTATTGCGATATAAAGTTCACTCATTATTCAACTCTCCCACATGTCAAATTCAGCTGCTCCGATAAGATCCAAACCGCAGCAAGGGCAGCTGTCATCGCTACATTCATCAGCTTCCATATCCGCTAGATAACCACACCAGCCGCAAATATATTGTTCAATCGACATAGCTCCCTCCTTCATAGTGGATGTATTATGAAAATTATCTCGATTGATAATGATTATCATTGATAAAATTTATTTTAAGTGACAATGATTATCAATGTCAAGTAGATGACATATGAAATTTGTGGGACCGCCTATGTCTATCATTTTTACTTGGGTAATCACTTTTCAGCATCATGCACCTCTTATGGCGACGATTTTCACTCGGGCTCCGGTCCTCTTAAATCTCTAATGGAGACCATTTATACACGGGTCCCTTCTTTTTCGTCTACATAAATTTTTTATGGCACTTTACAAAACCCCCGTTCACAAATCTGTCACACCCTTCCCAAAACCACCCTGTCCAAATCCCTCCTTGATTTGTATATAGAAGGTGAAAGGGTGGTGGAATTTTATGAATTTGAAATCAGGCAGAGTCGAGCAGTTTGAACAGTTTTCTCAGTTTAAAGATCTTCAGGAGTTTAATGCCCATTTGGAAATGTGGCTTGCGGTGCATAAAGACAAGTTTTCAAAGGGAGAGCTGGCTGGTTTAAAGAGGCTGGTTCGTTTTGCTGCAAAAATCCCGGGGGTATCCAATGCCAAGATTGGCACTGTTTTAAAAGCGATTCACGAAGAGTATCACGGCAATGGTATTTCCCGCTCCACTTTTAAAAGAATGATTGCCAAGGCAGCAGAGATCGGTATTTTTACTGTTCATGAAACTGAGAGAAAAAACGGCTCACAGTCCAGCAACTTATATGTTTTTAATCGTTTTCCAAAGAGTGAACCACCTAAGAAAGATAAATTGGACCGCCCTAATAAAACTATCAATCTTTCTAAAACTAATAAAAATCAAAAGATTACTAAACGTAACGAAACCGTCCTTGATCACACTTTTACGAGTGACCGTGTACCACAATCATTCATCAGCACCGTAAAGTGCTTTTTTTCGGAAGCCAAGCAGATAGAGGAGTTTTGGAGAATGGCATCACTTGCAGCCTATAAAAATAATTGTGAGTTGAACACTATTTTAGAAACAGTCATCCATTCCTTTAAGCAGCTGATCAGGAAAATGAAAACCAGCGCCATCGCTAAGCCCGCTGCTTATTTCTACGGAATCCTGAATAAGAAATTTGAAGAAAAATACTTTGAAGAATTGCATGAAATGGGGTTTCCGGCTGAAGACAATGCCTTTTCGCTAAATTTTTTTTACAAAAAGTAGCTAACTGCCCCTTTGCTGGGAGTTAGACCCCCTAACTTCATACTTAGACCCCTTAACTCCGGAATCAGGGGGAGTAAAAGGCGGATTTACGACTTTTACTGGATTCGTAAAAAATTAGCTGTCAGGATATGTTTGAGCTACCCGGGAATACACAGAGAGCGCGCTTTCCTTGAAGGGACATTTTCATGGAGAGTTTTGAACAGATATCAGCACAATATGAGCCTATGATTCATGACATCATGCATAAATTGAACATCTATAAAAATACTGAGGAATTCCACCAGCTGGGTTTAATCACACTTTGGCAGGCGTGGAAAAATCATGACGATGAAAAAGGGAACTTATTTTCCTATGCTTATGGAATGGTAAAAGGAAAAATGATGAACGAATTAACGAGGCAAACAAGCCAAATTGATCGGTATATCTATCCAGAGGAAGACTTCTGGGAAATGATCGAAGACACCTCACCAGCCCCCAGCCCAGAGCTCACACAAGAACTTTACAAAAAATGCGGAATGTTATCTGAAAATCAAATGAAATGGCTCCAATATACTTTATATGATGGGCTATCAATCAGGGAAATTGCTGAAAAAGAAGGAGTCTCCCTGTCTGCAGTCAAAAACTGGCGGCAAGGTGCACGTGAGAAGCTGAAGAAAATTTTGCAACTTAATTAAAATTCACCCTGTCCTTTTCGCCCTCCAAAATGTATATAAAAGGTGAAAGGAGGTGACCCAAGATGGCACAAGCAGTAATCACTGATTCCAAACTTAGGCTGGTATTTGAAACAGGCCTTAATGGGCAGGGCAAGCCGGTTCACAAATCAAAAACCTACAGCGGCGTAAAGCAATCGGCCACAGCAGACCAGCTTTTCACAGTTGGACAGGCGATCGCCGGACTTAGCAGCTATCCATTAGCTGAAATCAACAGAAATGACAGCTTCGATATTTTAGGCTAAACACAATCTATTAAAAAACCAAAAACATAAGGAGGGAATATTAAATGGCTAAATCATTAGAAATGACTTTCATCTCTGAACTGGGCAAGCCAACGAAACTATCCGTTGATAACCCGATTGAACCGATTGATCCTGCTGCTGTAAAAGCAGCCATGGAGCAAATCATTGCTGCCAACGCATTTGATGGCAATGGCGGAGATTTGGTTTTAGCGGAAAGTGCCAGATTAGTTGAACGGAATGTAACTGAATATGAATTAGTATAATCATCAGTGGCCGGATTCCTTGGAAACCGGCCATTTTTACACTACTCGCCAGAAAGGAGCAGCTGCCATGGAACAATGGTCACATTAATCAGCGAGCTCGGCTTCCCGATCGTCGTCACCCTTTTTCTGCTGAATCGAATTGAAGCCAAACTTGATGTTGTTGTGTCGTCCATTCAGGGATTGCCGGATCGATTGAAGGAATAGGAAAACCAATAAGCTGCCATAAATCAGTATGGCAGCCTTTTCTAGATACTAGTTCACTTTATTCCTGCTTCCAAGCCTTTTCTTAATGGATCATAAGGTGACAGATCCAGTTCCAACTCCCTTTTCAAAGCAAGATTTGCAGCCAGGGTGCCCACATAAGGTCCCATCGTAAGCCCTGATGCCCCTAATCCTGTGGCGATAACCAGCCCCTCTGCAGCAGGAACCGTACCCAGCAGCGGCAAAATATCAGGTCCAGCCGGACGGAAGCCAATCCTTACTTCTTTTAGCGTGCTTTCAGCTAATCCTGGTGCAACCCTTAATGCTTCATCCAGAACTTCTTTCACACCTGCCGCCGTTAATCTATAATCAAACCCGGATCCCGTTTCCCTGGTAGCTCCAGCCACCACTTTAGAATGGTCGAAAGCTACTAAGTAATGAGTGCTTTGCGGAAGAACAACCGGCCAGCTGGAAGAGTTCACACTGTTCATTTCCAGATGGGCAATTTGCCCGCGCTGAGGCTCGATTTTAAGGTCAATGCCTAACGGTGCAAGTAAGTCCTTAGCCCATGCACCTGCAGCAACGATAACTGCATCGGCAGCAATGACATCCCCGTTCACTTTTACTCCTGTAACTTTATTATTATGATATACAAGGTCACCTTCACCTTCAATTATGGCAGCACCATGTTTTTTTGCACCATTTAGCATGGCGTCCCTTAACTGCCTGCCATCCAATCTGGCTGCACCCGTAACATGAACAGCCTGCAGATCGTCCCGGAGCGGCGGATAAAGTTCCCTGGCTTCCGCTGCTGTTAATCTCATAATCTTCCCAACCTCTGGGGTTTCAGCTTTTTTTTGGCGAACACTTTCCTCGATCTCATCCAGCTCATCAGAACTGCTGCTGACTGCCAGAGCTCCTACCATTCCATATCCAAAATTCTCTTCACCATCTTGTTTAAGATTTGCTATTAAAGATGGATAGTAAAGAGCTCCACGTTTTGCAATGGTGTACCAATCTTTATGATCCACTCTGGAAATCCACGGGCAAATAATTCCTGCACCTGCTGCTGTTGACTGTCCCTGGTGTGCTTTATCAATAATGACTACCTCTGCACCTTCTCTGGAAAGGTGATAGGCTGCACTGGAACCGACAATTCCGGAGCCTATGACTGCTATTTTCATGGCTGAACTCCCTCCTTTTAATCCGCAAAACTCTTCCCATTCAAATAATAATCAGCCTCTAAAAATGCTGTAAATGCCACCTCAACCTCCGGCACTCCAAGCGACTGAACATGATTCGAAACAATCCCTGCAAATTGATTTTGAACTGCTTTGCCCCTGTCAAACCACTTTACTTCTATAAATGGATATGCTGAAACTACTTTTTTATCAAACACAAAAGTTGAATTCAAAACTTCCAATGTAAAGTTATCTTCTCCGCAGTCACAAAGCAGAGCCAGGTCTTTCACCAGCTCGGTACTGATTTCCTTCGTCTGATCCACTGAAATTCCCCTTATAAACAAATGAGGCATCTTATTTCCTCCAAACTTATTTACATAATATTTTCCAGACAACTGGAATAAAAAAGTTATAATATTATAACTTAATAAGATTCACTCTAACCAAATCTGCTTAAAGAATACCTGTCGATCGGAATGGACGTTTCTCCATCCATGATTAACTCTGTTATTAACGTTCCTATTAAGGGAGAAAGTGTAACTCCGCTATGGGTCGCTGCTGCATAAAGGTTTTCATGGCCTGGCACTTTACCAAGAATCGGAAAACCGTCCTCAGGCATTGCCCGGATTCCGGAAAAGGCGCGGACAATTTTAGCTTTTCTTAATCCAGGAACATAACGGACTGCCATATTGGCTGTTTCCTGAATGACATCAAGCGTTGTTGCCCGATTAAAACCAGCTTCTTCCATTGAATAACCCATCAGTACCTCACCATTGTTTGCCTGCCTTAATCCGCTGATTGTAAAATTCAAGAAAGGCTTTAATGGTTCAGACACCAGGATCTGCCCTCTTAATTGATTAACAGGAATCTTAACTCCAAGCATGTCACCTATTTCTCTCGACCAGGTTCCGCCAGCAAGAATAAGGTTTTTACATTCAAACGCACCCTTATCTGATACAACTGAATATTTTCCATCCTGCTTTTTAATCTCTGTTACTTTATTATAAGTAGAATACCGGACGCCATTTCTTTTAGCTGCTCGCATGTACATATCAATCAAGCGGAATGGATTGACATTGCCATCAATGGAGCTGTAGGTAGCCCCCGCTACTTCCGGATTCATATAGGGCTCTTTTTCTAGAACTTCTTCCCTGGATAACACTTTGATTTTGATGCCGATTTTTCGATAAGATTCCGCGAGCTTTAGTGCCTTTTCACGGTCACTTTCATTGAAAAAAGGCGATAGGCCCCCTGTCCGCTTGTATTCTACGTCTCCGATCTTTTTAGATAGATAAGGATAGAGTTCCGCACTGTACATATTAAATTCAGCATACCAGGAAGGTGTTTTATTATGTACCCATACCCAGGCCTGGGTGGATCCGGAGGTTCCTGACATGGGGTATTTTTTATCAAGCACAAGCACTCCTTCTTTGTACCGCTCAGACAGGTGGTAAGCAATTCCGCTACCTACTACACCACCGCCAATTACAATTGTTTCATAATTGGTTTCCAATTACCTCACCTTCCCTTCTTCCAATTCCACCTCATCCAGAACAGACTTGACCGCACTAAAGGAGGTACTGTTCGTTGCCAGTGTTTCAAGCTTAATAGGGGATATAGGCATCCTCATTCTCGGCAGCGGAATCTCTGAAAGTGACAGCCCAGTCTGCTGGTGAATAATTTCTGCCACCAGGCTGGTGCAGATTTTAGCCTGGCAAGGACCCATTCCGCACCGGGTAATCCTCTTCACATCATCAAAGGTCCTTCCTCCATTGCTGATAACCTCTTCCACTTCTTCACAGCTGATTTCTTCACATCGGCAGATGATCGTCGATTTATCATCCAACTTATTCACCTTCTTCTCTCTTTTCCTATCTAGGAGATAAATTGATCTTTCAGCACTGGGCTTGCGAAGTTCTCAAGATGCTTGACCCTTCCGCTGTACACTTCTTTGTACTCCAATAATCCGAGTTCTTTCCAAAGTGCCTCTCTCATCTCATGGGCCTCTGCATGGCTGATTGCCTGCAGTTCTTCACTTGCACTGATGCCGGCAATCATTCCTGTTAAAAGCAGCGGACCATGAGTACTGATGCCAGCTGCATTCCCGGCTATGAATACATCTTCCCTATCGGTTTGTAATCTATTATTATATTGCGGAACCCAGCCGCCCAGCTCTTCTTGAAATCCAAAGGAACAGCCCAGCTGATAAAAAACATCCAGTATGGGTGCCCTGCCCCCATCCATACAAACGAGGTCCACATTCAGGGTAATGACTTCATCCGGCAGCGCAACATCAATCTGTTCCACCTGCCCATTTCCTCTTGCTTCTTTTATAAAACTATTAAAATAAAATGGAATTCCTTTTCGCGTCAGTTCACTCACTTTTTCCTGCTCTTTTGCTGCAGTTCCGCTTTGTTTTTCTATGATTGCTTTCACCCGAATGCCCACATCCATCAGCTGTATGGCCGTTTCCATGGCAAAATCACTGGAGCCCACAATCACAGCTTCTCTCCCAGGCATCACAAAATCACGATTGATCAATGTCTGTGCAGCACCGATTGTCATAATCCCCGGCATGGTCCATTTTGGAAAAGCAACAGCCTTTTCAGCTGCTCCGGAAGCCACTATAATCTTTTTTGCATTTACAGGAAATACATTTTCTTCATCGGTAATTCCGGCACTTCCATCAGCGTAAAATCCGACAACACGGTGATTCAGGAGCTGCCTCACATTATAATCCTTAATCTGCTCGATTAGTTTATGTGCCAATTCAAAGCCGCGCATGGATTCATATATAGAAGGAAGCGGACGCAGCTCTTGAGTCTGCTGGTTTAGCTGCCCGCCAAGCTGGTTAGCTTCGTCAACAATGGTTACATCAAGCCCCCTTGATGCCGCCTCAATTGCTGCCGATAAGCCTGCAGGACCGCCACCAATGATCAGTACATCAGTCTGCATTAATTTCCCTCCTTACCTCGGGGTCATCCATATTAGAGTTTATTCTCATTCCATCTTCAACTTCTGTCATGCAGCTTCGTACATGGTCCTCACCATCAATGGTCATATAGCAGCTGCAGCATCTTCCGCGCGAGCAGAATAATCCTCTTGATTGGACCAGCTTCCGGCTGACACCCAATTTCTTAATTCCGTTTGCCATTAACGCTGCAGCGACAGATTGCTGCGCGTAGGCCTGATATGGCTGGTCATTGAAATAAATGGTTACAGGCTTGTGAAGCTGCCTGCCGAGAACGGGATGTTTCTCAATGTGCATAAAGACCTCTCCTATCTAATTTTTCGAGGAAAACACTTTCCCAACACCAAGGACTCTTTCAATTATGAGCATTAATACGACAGTGAAAAGAATCATGATGCTTGATACGGATGTAATGATCGGATCATATTGGTATTGCATATATGTGTAGATTCGTACAGGGAGTGTGACAACGTCGGTGCTGACAATGAATAAAGCAACTGTTAAATCATCAAATGAAGTGATAAAGGCAAAAATGGCGCCGGCTATCACGCCTGATTTAATGATCGGCAGAGTGATTTGAAAGAAAACTTTCATCGGTCCTGCTCCGAGGTTCAGGGCTGCTTGTTCGATAGAACGGTCAAAACCTACTAAGCTTGCAACAACCAGGCGCATCACAAAAGGAACCGTTAAGATGATGTGACCCAAAATCAATGCAAGCGGGCTCGCAGCCAAACCAATCCATGAGTAAAACTGCAAGAGGGCCACACCAAACACGACCGATGGAATCAAGAGAGGCGAACCCACTAATTGAACAATCGCTGTCTTCCCTTTAAATTGGCGCCGGACGAACGCAAGTGAAGCCAAAGTGCCAATGGCAGTGGCAATAATGGCAGTTCCTAACGCCACAATTATGCTCAGTGTAAACGACTGCATAAATTCAGGATGTTCAATTAATTCTGTGTACCATCTGAGGGTCAGGCCTTCTGGCGGAAATACAATGTATTCGGTAGTTGTTAACGAGGAAAGCAATACAACCACGATTGGAGCCAGCAGGAAAATATAAACCAGTAAACAAACAAAGTTAAAGAAATACTTGGGCAGCTTCCTGCTCATTGTATGGCCACTCCTTTCTCAGACCTGGCAAGGATTTTGCTGTATGCGATGATGGTAATGGTGGCAATCAGGATCAGCAGGAAGCCGATTGCGCCTCCATACGGCCAGTTCAGCATGACAGCTACCTGTTCATACGTTAAATAGGACATAACCTTCACCTGCGGACCGCCAAGAATGGCTGGTGTAACAAATGAGCTGACGCTTAAGCTGAATACCATTACGGAACCTGCAAAAACACCAGGCAAGGTTAACGGGAGCAAAATGGAAAAGAAAGTTCTGAAGGAGCTGGCCCCAAGGTTCTGCGAGGCTCTGATGACAGAAGGGTCTATTTTTTCAAGAGATCCCATGATGCTCAGCACCATGTACGGGAAAAGAACATGCACCATCCCGATGACCACACTCAATTCGGTGTATAAGAGGGTTAAAGGCTGATCAATCCAGCCCATCTTTAATAGTGTAGTGTTGACTACACCATTGTTTGATAAAAGAATCACCCAGCTGATAACCATGCTGATCAGAAGCGGGGAAAGCACCAGGAGGGTCAAATAATTTCTGGCTCTTCCTTTTGATCTTGAAATCTGAAAAGCTACCGGGTAAGAGATAATGATAGTGATCAATGTTGTTAAAAGTGCGATTTTTACAGTGCGCCAAACCACCCCAAGATAAAAAGGATCTGACATGAACTTGATGTAGTTCTGGAGCGTCCATTCATTTCCCACTCCTGTGCTGGCATCAAAATTTTTAAAGCTTGTCATAAATAAGAAAAACAATGGCAGCAAAAAGAAGAAAATGAAGATTCCCAGCGTCGGAAGTAAAAGCAGCCACGTATCAAGCCGTTTTTTATTCATATTCTTTTTCTTTTGCTGAAGCAATAAGTCATGTTCCGTTCCGATTCCGGCTTGCATGTGAGTCACCTCGCCATTCTCGAAGGCAGCAGGTCTTCTGGGTTCCAATAAGTGTAGACACTGTTTCCTTCTTTTATTTCCGTGGGATTTATAACAGTATTGGAAATATCTGCAATGAGATGACGATCTTGCACCTTCAAAATGTATCTGGTCTTGGCTCCAAGAAACATTTTCCGTTCCACCCTGGTTTGAAAAGACTCATCTGATTCGGCTAATGCAATTTGGATTTTTTCAGGCCGGATGAAAAAGTGAACTTCGGAATTCTTCACCGATGGAACTGAAACGATCTGTTCATTCCCAAAGAAGTGCATTTTGCATTTCTTATTTTCATAGGTTTCAAGGACTTTCCCCTGGATGTGGTTCACTTCCCCTATAAACTGAGAAACAAAGTCAGTCTTTGGATGGTTATAGATGGAAGCCGGATCATCAACCTGTTCAATCCGCCCTTCATACATGACCGCGATCCGGTCCGAAATGGCCAATGCTTCTTCCTGATCATGTGTGACAAATATGGTTGTAATCCCCACCTGCTTTTGGATTTCAACAATTTCTTCACGCATTTCCTGGCGGAGCTTGGCATCAAGATTGCTCAGCGGTTCATCAAGGAGAAGCACCTTCGGTTTAATGACCAGGGCCCTCGCCAATGATACACGCTGCTGCTGTCCTCCGGAAAGTTCTTTTGGATATCGTTTTTCATAGCCATCCAGACGAACCATCTCCAATGCTTCAAGCACCCTTTTGCTGATTTCAGTTTTTGGCACCTTTCGAAGCTTAAGCCCATAGGCGACATTATCAAAAACGGTCATGTGCGGAAACAAAGCATAATTTTGGAACACCATGCCCATTTCTCTTTTATAGGGAGGAAGCAAGTGAACGGGTTTCCCGTCCACTTCAATCTTCCCACCATCCACTTCTAAAAATCCTGCGATCATATTCAGCGTTGTTGTTTTTCCACAGCCCGAAGGCCCCAAAAAGGAGACCAGTTCCCCTTTTTGGATGTCAAGGCTGAGCTTTTTAACCACTTCTGTTTTATTAAATGTCTTGACCACGTTTTCCAGGCTTAAGTAACTCATTCGTTTCCCCTCTCTTTTAATGGGCTACTTCGATTTCTTTATTGGCCCGTTCTGTCCACTCAGCCCGTTTTGCATTAACAGTTTCCCAGTCGACTTTGATCAATTTGGCAATCTCCTCTTCCCCATAAGCCACTTTATCGACGATGTCTCCTTCAAGCTTCACATTCTTATTAACCGGACCGTCAAACAAGGAGTTGGCAAATAGAAGCTGTGCTTCTTCATCCAAAACGAAATTGACAAATTCCTGTGCAAGATCCCCATTTGGAGCATCCTTCACCACACTAACGGTGGCCATCAAGGCCGGAGCCCCTTCTTCCGGAATGACATACTCAATCGGGAATCCGCTGTCCTGAAGGGTAAACACCCGGCTGCTTCCCCATGCACTGGCAACTGTCTGTCCCTGGAGGAAGTAATTGGAAACATCGGCTGTTTTATCAAAAGTAATGGCATTTTGGGCAATTTCCTTCATCTTTTTAAAACCTGGTTCAATATTCTCTTCACTTCCTCCATTGGTAATTGCTGTCATAAGAAGAAAATGAACTCCGTACGTATTGGCAATGGATGGCAATACTAGTTTTCCTTTAAACTTTGGATCGGCCAAATCATTCCATGATGCAGGCGGTTCCCAGCCATTCTGTTCGAAGACATCCTTGTTATAAGCCAAGCCGGTTGAAATGATTCCAAATCCTACACCGACATTATCTTTGTCTTTTGCAATATCATAGACATCTGCCAGATTCGTAACCACACTCTCATCCAATGGCGCCAGCAATCCAAACGCCTTTGCCTGAGCTTGAGGACCATCATCAAGGAATGCCACATCAATTTGAGGATTATCCTTTTGTGCCTGAAGCTTGGATAAGGTATCAACAGAGCTTCCCGTAATATATTTCACCTTTACGCCATGCTCTTTCTCAAACTTAGGGATCAAGTCCTCCTTCATCTTTTGCTCATAGCTTCCTCCATATGCCGCTAAGACAAGTGTCTTTTCATCACTTTTTCCTGATCCTTCATCTGCAGAACTTCCTGTTTGGCCGCTGCATCCTGCAGCCGTGACAAGCAATAAACAAAGCAATAACACCAAATAAGCTTTCTTTTTCAACTCATTTCCCCCTCGTTTAGTTTTGCTTTTGTGAACTTAAGGAGCTGTTCTAAGATGAAGACTTGTTAAAGCGATACCTCCTTTTTGCTTTAAATTAAAGAGATTATAATTTTTATATAAAATATAAAGATATAATATTATAACTTTATATCTTTTATATTCAGAAATGACCATATGTGATTTTAGCGTGCTTTTTTACAATTGAACCTCTGTATAGTAAACCTCTTTATCACTGCGGATATAGAACTTGGAAAACTCTATAATATCCTCCTGCTTTGTGTATGTAGTACGCTCCCACTCAAATACAGGAGTTCCCGGTTCCACCTGAAGCAGCCTGGCCTGGTGTTCAGGAAGAATATAGGGCCGGATAAATACCTTAGCTCTGCTTAGCGCTATATGAAATCTGCTTTTTAAAATGTTAAAAATTAAGTCGTTATTGATCATTTCAGGTGTAAGCCCCCGACATTTCTCCGCTGGAAGATAAGTATATTCCAGTGCGAGAGGATCATTGTTTTCCACTTTTAATCTCTCAATTTTGATCACCTCATCCTCAGGATCAATCCTTAACTTCTGCGCAATTTCAGAACCTGCTGTTTCATATTTAAAGCTCAGCATTTCATGCGGATGTTCCTGTTCCGAACCGGTGGAAAGCGAAATAATGGAATTGAGGTCCTGCTCTTTAGCAGCTCCGGATACAAAGGTTCCCTTGCCTCGCTGTCTGAAGAGATAACCTTTATTCACAAGCTCAATCACAGCTCTTTTTACCGTAATGGTGCTGACATCGAATCGATCGGACAGCTCCTGCTCAGTCGGCAGCTGGCTCCCTACCTCCCATTGGCCTGAAATGATTTTTTCTTCCAGAATCTGCTCTACTTGTCTATATAGGGGTATATGTAAACTTTTATCTATCTGCATTTATGTATCTCCCTTTAAAGAGTATAATGTTATAACTTTATATTATTTTATAATTTATCTGTTTTTAGATTAGTTGTCAATATTTTTTGAAAATTTAATATTTAGAACGAGTATATAAGTTAAACAGCATTGTCCAGTGCACACTTTGATTTATCATCAGTATTAAAAAATCTCATTGTTTCGGCGCTGCTGCTTCTGGTTAACACCCCTTCTGATTATTGGCTTTGGGATTTGTCTTTATTCCCTTTGATTAACTCCCATTTTGACAGACAGCTCCGAGTTTTCGTCTTTATTTCCTTTGATTAAATCCCATTTTACTGGCTTGATTCGGCATTTCGTCTGTATTACCAGAGATCAATTCTCCTTGCCTCCTTATGAAGACGGAATTTATGGACTTCATGAATTTTGGGTCTCATGAGTCCTTCATGGCGACCATTTCCTCCGCACTCAAACCACTTTGGGCCTCATAAGCTCTCCATGGAGACCAGTTTCTCCGCTCTCCAACCCTTTTGGGTCTCATGAGCCCTCCATAACGACCATTTCCTCTGCACCCAACCCACTTTGGGCCTCATGAGCTCTCCATGGAGACCAGTTTCTCCGCTCTCCAACCCTTTTGGGTCTCATGAGCCCTCCATGACGACCATTTCATCACCTCTCCACCCATTTTGGTCCTCATGACCCCTCCATGAAACCTATTTTCCACCCACCGAAAATCCCACAAAAAATAAGGCTGCCGAACATTTCAGCAGCCTTAAATCCATTTATTTTTTCAACAATTCATACTGTTTCAGTACTTCTTTAGCAAGCTCGCCTGATTCTTCCAGTCCGCAAACTTCTTTCAGCACAAACTGCACTCCGTTGTCTTGAATCATCTCCTGGAGTTTTACCGCTTCGTCATCTTCCCTGCTATCAAACAATAGCGCCGCAGCAATAGCTTTTGCGAGGTTTGTGTAAGATAAACCTGCTTTTTGGGCCTGCAGTGCCGGGCGGACCAGTCTGTCTTCAGGTCCAAGCTTCCTTATTGGTGAACGGCCGACTCGCGTGACACCGTCATTCAGGCGGGCATTCTCAAAACGGCCGATAATTTTATCGATATATTTCTGATGTTCGTCCGGATTCAGATCATAGCGATCTATTAAATAGGCACCTGTTTCGCCTAGTGTTGCCTGCACCTGCTTGTAAATGTCCCCGTCAGCAAGTGTCTGGTCGATGGTTTCTTTCCCTGCCAGGTAGCCGAAGTACGCAATAACCGCATGTCCTGTGTTAACCGTGAACAGCTTTCTTTCGATAAACGGCGCAAGCTCCGGAACAATCTTCATTCCTTCAATATGCGGAATGTCTTCAGTTGTTTCGACAACCCATTCATGGTACGGTTCAACCAGAACATCGAGTGATCCCTGATTGTTTTGAATAGGGACAATCCGGTCAACAGCGGAGTTTAAGAATGATACATTCTCAAGATTAATACCGCTCTCCAGATTCTCCAAAATATATCCTTTTAATAAATCAGTTGCCGAGATCTGATTTTCACATGCGATGACATAAAGCTTCTCGTTAATTCCTGCTTCTGCTCTGGCAGCCAGGCCTTTCGCCATTAACGGCGCAATCCGCGGAAGGATATTGGGCCCAATGGCTGTCGTTAAGAAATCAGCCTGTTTAATGGCCTCAATCACTTCAGCCTCCTGCGTCAGATTGTTCAATCCTGACACATTTTCAATGATTAAGCTTTCCTGTTCATCTGCAGCCAGTATCACTTTATATTGTTTTTCTTCGTTTAATTGGTTGATAATCCCTTCAGCAATATCGACAAATGTCACATGGTAGCCTGACTGTGAAAATAATGCTCCGATAAATCCTCTTCCTATGTTTCCTGCTCCAAAATGCACTGCCTGTTTCATCGAATCATTCCTTTACCGGTTTAGTTTAAAATGAGATTGGAGGTATTCTGTAAAAATCGATTCCAGCTTCTTGAAGATCATCTCTTCGTTTGCGGAAGAAAATAGTAATATCGCTTCCTCTGTCTCAATGATATTCGTGCTGATTAAGCTTACTATTTCCTGCTCTCTTCTGCTTAGCTCGTCTGGCGCCAGCATAAGCAGGAGGTTTTTCATTGCCACTTCTTTTCCGTCCATTCCCTTTACCAGGCAAGGGTCTTGCAGGTGGGCAATTTGAAAAATAAGCCTACGGACGTTTTGACTGCGCACGTGAAAGAGAGCCATATTTGTTTCAGGAATGCCAAGGCCGCCTTTATGTTCCCGCTCCCTTAACGATTGAAGCACATCTTCAGGATTTGTCAGCAGCTGATCTCCTTCTGCGTTCGCCAGCATTTTTGCGAGAATCTGCTCCTGGCTTGTTTCCCCATCCATCCGGTAAAACCGGAAGTTTTGAATCAGAGACTGGATGCTCTCCTGAATATCTCTTATCTCCTCAAGCATGGAGTCTAATGAGACTTGGCTCTGGTGACCGCCCTCCGGCTGTTCCAGATAATGTTTTCCTTTTGTTAGGCTTTCAATATTGTTCTTCAAATAGTTTTTAATCGTAACAATATTTTCTTCACTTAATAGCGGGTTCACCAATATATACTCTGCATGTATAAAAGGGAGCCTGACAGTAGAAAGGATCAGATCATATTCCTTCAGATTTGCACCCTCTGACATTTCCTTAATCGATTTGATTTCGATGACATCAATTTCAGCCACCTCTTTTTTCAGCCTGCTTTTCAGCATCTTGGAGGTGCCGATGCCTGTCGGACAAATGAGAAGCGCCTTTATGGAAAGATGCTCTTCCTGCATCACAAGGGCGGAACCGAAATGAAGGACGATAAACGCAATCTCGTCATCGGAAAATTGATCAATATCCGTAAACTCCTCTTCAAGACTATTTTTCACAGCCATGAACAGAACCGGATACTTACGCTTGATTTCCTCTCGAAGCGGGTTATAAGACCCCATATTCTGCTTGATCCGGTATAGAGATGGCTCCATATGGGCGAGCAGTCCCTGAAATAAGGAAAAATCTTTGTTCAAATCCACATGGAGCTGTTCCGAAACTGATTTAATCACGTTCCTGATCATATGGGCGAGTACAATGCTGTCGTACGGAAAAGCCTCCGCCCCGCTCCATTTGGTGCCTTTAAGTATACGCGCCAGGTATAGAACGTCCCCCTCAGAAAACGCACAGTCAAAAGCCTGTCCGAGCCTGCTTGTGACCTCCTGGATCAATTCGTATTCAATCGTAACCTCTGCCTCCGGAAGATCCTTCCGTTCCACCGGAAACCCGCTGAGCGTTCTTTTTAGTGATATGCACGTATGCAGCACAATCTCCAGATAACCGCTATCCGCAAACCGGGCAGGTGCGCCCTTAAATACAGTCTGAACGGTGCTGTTTACATGGCGGAGATCATCCGCTTCAAAGTAGTGCAGAATCCTGTCTTCACCAAGCTTCCCTTTTTCCAGCAAAAATAATTTCTCAATTAATTCTTCATGAAAGAATTGCAGGAGAAATTGGGCAAGCGCCATCCTTTTATTTGCTTCCGTTCCATGAAGTTCTACGCCGACACCACGCTTTCTCGTCAAGCCCACCCTGTAAAGGGATAGCCATTCAGCAAGTTCGTCCAGGTAGGCTGTCAAAGTTGCCGTGCTGATGCCGAGGTAGCCGGCAAGCACCTGAGTCTTATAAACGTCTTCCTCAAGTATGGCCAAAAGAAGGCGCAGCTTCTTTTCCTGAGGGAGCTCATCGATTGGTTCACTATTGGTCAAATGCTGGATCAGCCTGAAAATCTGCTCGTTTTTCCCTTCAATGACAAGTCCCTGATTCACATTCCGGGTTAAGGTCAGTCCGAACTCATTGACAATTTTCTCAACTGCCTTTAAGTCCCTCTGAATCGTTCTTGCACTGACATTCAAGGAAGAAGCAATCGACAATGCCGTATGCTTCCCCGATGTTTTAATAATCAATTCAATAATGGCTTTTTCCCTCGATGTAATATACATGAGATCAGCTCATTTCTAAAATTAGTGACAATAAACGAGGAAAAGAAAAGCGCATAAGGACGCTTTTCTAATCCTAAGGTTTATTTCTTGCCGATAATATCCATGATGGTCTGAACAGATTGGGCAGAAGCCAGCTTCTCGATATTATCCATATCAGAACATGTTACTGCTATGCCTGATAAGATTTCAAGATGTGTGCCGTCTTTTCCTGCAATTCCGAAGATCAGACGAACCTTTTGGCCATCAAAATCTACGCCATTTGGCACCTGGATAACAGTAAAGCCGGATTTAATGACAGCCTTTTTCGCCTCTTCCGTTCCATGAGGGATCGCTACATCATTCCCCATATATGTGGAAGTGATGTTATCACGTTCAATCATTGCTTCAATATAGCTTTCTTCCACATAGCCTGCATCTACAAGCACTCTTCCGGCAAAGCGGATTGCTTCATCCTTATCCGCAAACTCTTTATTCAGGAATATATTTTCCGGACGCAATAAATCGTCTTCATGCGCCATTTCCTTATCCGTTGCATCAGGAACATTTTCCTCTGCATCTTCAACGATTTCGTGCAGCTCCGAGTTAGCCGGGAACTGCAGTGCGTCAATCAATTTGTCATACTCCGGACTTGATAGGAAGTTATCAACTGATACATGGAAGGCATTCGGCACTTTCTGGCGTGCCCTTGGTGTCAGCTCTTCCTGTGTAATGACGATCCCGGCATCTCCAGGAAGATTGGAGATCGCTGTATTTGTAACAGCAATGTCCATGCCTGCTTCCTTCACCTTTTTGCGCAGCAGTGATGCCCCCATTGCACTTGAGCCCATGCCCGCATCACAGGCAAAATAGATTTTTGAGACGTTATCAGGCATTGAAGCATTTCCGCCTTCAAATACACTTGAAACAGAGCTTTTCTTGCCTTTCATTTCCTGCATCTTTTTCGACGCTTCTTCAATGTCATCTTCACCCTGCTTGCCTGTTTTCATAATAAAGGCAGACACGAAGAATGATACAGCAGCAGCCACAAGCACAGCTGCGAAATTCGCAATATACGCACTTGCATGATGTGGTGTAACTGCAGTAATCGCAATGATGCTTCCCGGTGATGAAGGAGCGAACAATCCGCCGCCTAAAAGAACCAGTGTGAACACACCGCTCATTCCGCCAAGGATAACCGCAATAATGAGCATAGGGCGCATTAAAATGTACGGGAAGTAAATTTCATGAATCCCGCCGAAAAAGTGAATGATTCCGGCACCTGGAGCAGATTTCTTTGCATTGCCTTTTCCAAAGAACATGTAAGCAAGCAAAACACCAAGACCAGGTCCGGGGTTCGCTTCAAGCAGGAACAAGATGGATTGTCCTGTTTCTTTTACCTGCTCAACGCCGATTGGCGACAGAACGCCGTGGTTGATGGCATTGTTCAGGAATAATACCTTTGCCGGTTCAATCAGGATGCTTGTCAGCGGAAGCAGCCCTGTGCTGATCAGCCAGTCCACACCTGTTACAAGCCAGCTTGTGAATTCATCAACTGCAGGTCCTATACCGAGGAACGCAAGGATGGCCAGAATGGCACCAAGAATCCCTGCTGAGAAGTTGTTCACGAGCATTTCAAAGCCTGCACGCACTCGGCCTTCAACCAATTGATCAAATTTCTTAATCACATAGCCGCCAAGAGGACCAATTACCATGGCGCCAAGAAACATTGGAATTTCTGCCCCGGCAATTACCCCCATTGTCGCGATGGCACCAACAACGGCACCGCGCTGATCATGAACAAGCTTACCTCCGGTGTAACCGATTAACAATGGAAGCAAGTATGTCACCATTGGCCCTACCATTTTGGCAAGGCTTTCATTTGGAATGAAACCAGTAGGTATAAATAAAGCTGTAATCAGACCCCATGCAATAAAAGCTGAGATATTCGGCATCACCATGGAGCTCAGGAAGTTACCGAACTTCTGTACAGCAACTTTTAGATTAGATTGAGCCATATACACTCATCCTTTCAAATAAGTACTTTATTACTAATGGTAAAGTACATGACCGCCCGACTCAACAAAGGAGAAACTCAATTTTGTCGCACGGCACATGACAAAACTATGGTTTCTCCTAATCTTCCTTCTTATTCCGCAGTTGCCCAACCGGTTGTCCCCCTGCCATTAAGGCACCGTGATTATTAGACCTGGCCTTTCTGGCAATCGGATTATTGCTTGTCATAATAGGGTTAATGAATAAGAGAATGGAGAAGGAAGCATGATGAAAAAAGTAAGGAGTTTAATTTTGCGGGCATCCTAAAAAATCGTAATACTTCGATTAGTGCCCATAACATGGTTAATTTATTCTATTTTTCATAAAAAATAAGGAAAAGCCGCGACTGGACTTTTCCTTTTCAATTTTACTGATGATGTTCTTCCTCGGCAGCCATGGCATCTGCCTTTGTTTTATGCACGGTTCCAAACGGATGCTGCGGCGGCGCATAAATGGAATAAAGCTTAAGTGGTTTATTGCCTGTATTAATCAGATTATGATATTTGCCTGCAGGAATGAAAATCGCAAAATCATCCGCTACTTTCCGCTGAAAATCCAGCCGGTCAGGACTGTCCCCCATATAAACCATTCCTTCACCATCTTCAAGTCTCAGGAATTGATCGAGTTCCGGATGAACCTCAAGGCCAATATCCTCGCCAACATTGATGCTCATTAATGTCAGCTGCAAATGCTTTCCAGTCCATAGGGCTGTCCGGAAGTTGTTATTTTTCTTCGTTGCTTCCTCAATATCCACGACAAATGGCTGCGGACCGAAATCGGTCACCCGGTTATTAAGTGAGACTAATCGCGCGGCATTTTCCTGTTCGCCGCTCATTGCCCATAAGAATACATTTTGAACCTGTGGAAGCTGAGTAAGGACGGAACCCCTTTGGTTCTCCTCGAAACCTTCCATTTCGATTTGATATGCCATGCGCAATCCATCGCGGTAATGATCAATGGCAACATGGCCGATCTGATATTCGGGCTGTTTCCCTGTTAAATTGTAATAAAGGTTGCAAAAATGGTTTAAATAGATTTTCTTACCTTCGATTGCCTGAATAATGTTCTGCTTGTGCTCTTCATTTGGAGCATGCTCTGCCAGCTGAGTGTATAACTCAAGTACAGATGCCTCCCTTTTGACTCCTTCAAGAACCGTTTCACAAAGCTGGTGAAAATGATCCTGATTGCTTCTTAACATTTCGTCAGTATGATACACAGGTGAATGAGGCTGTGGGTGGTAAGGATAGGAATACGCATTAGGATGATACAATACTAGTCATTCCCTTCATAGAATTATCATCACATCATATGCCTATAAAAAAATAAGGTACGTTGTTTTATTAAGTTGGGCTTATGTACGCAAAAAGAACCAGCCTTGTTTAACTGGTTCTTTAAACAAATTATTTTTTGGGAATTTCACAGCCGTCATCATCACAGATCATACTGTCGCTGTCATTTAGAACCGTTATCTCGTCCTCTGCAATAATCTTCTGCAGCGCTTGAACGATCATCTCAATGGGCTTTGCTCCATTCAGTGCGTACTTCTTATTAATAAGAAAGAATGGTACCCCTGTAATGCGGTACTGCTGTGCCAATTGCTCGTCTGCACGGACTTCATCTGCAAACGCATTGCCTGCAAGCATTTGTTCAGCTTCTTCCCGGTTCAGGCCAACTTCTTCTGCTAATTGGGCTAACGTCGCAGGATCTCCGATATGCATGGAATCTGTAAAGTAAGCACGCAGCAGCCGTTCTGTCATTTCTTTCATTAACCCTTTTGTTTTGGCAAACATCGTCAGACGGTGTGCGTCAAACGTATTAGTAAGAACGATGGTATCAATGTTGAATTCAAGCCCGGCGTTTCTCGCCATCCGCACCATGTTTTGCGTGTTGGCTTTCGCCTGCTCAATCGTCATCCCATATTTCTTCGCCAATTTTTCATACATGTTATCCTGAATATCCCGCTCTGCCGTCGGGTCCAGCTCAAAGCACCGATATGTCACGTCAATTGGATGATTAATCTGTTTAATGGCATCCTCCAGATGCCTTTTGCCAATATAGCAAAACGGTCAAGCGAAGTCAGTCCACATTTCAATATGCATACCTGATTCCTCCCATACAGTATTTTCTTCTTTAGTATAGTTGGGGGGATTTTTTTTTACACGGAAAAAGCTCAGAGCCAGAGTCAGCAGATTTAGGATTGGGATGCTTACCGTGCTAGTGATGGCGGGCTTGGGCGTTATTGAGCCCGAATAACGACCGTTTCTCTTGGGCAGCCGCCTTTTTAAACATTCTTCCTCTCAACTCTCATCTATTCGCCAGTTCATCATGGTCTGCCGGATGGGGCGGCTCCTCGAACCAGCCATTTTTAATCAGAATGTTTGCACCATCTTCAGCATAATTAGCGATTTCAGCAGACAAGCGAATGAAATTAAGCGAAATATCTTTTCGTGCACTCGAAGCAGCACTTGTTGCATAGATTCCTGCACTCAGGGCAATAAGCGAGGTGGTCATAAACATCATTAATTTTTCTGAAAAAGGTGGAGAAGTGGAGTCAGTTACTTCCATATCCCAGGACATGCTAACAGGCAAATAACTTTCTTCAAGGAGCTCCGAAAATACTTTTGTATGTTTTGCTGCTATATCCCCCCCCTTGTCATAAATTGTCCGACTTCCTTTGATTGGGCAACTTGGCTAAATCCAACCATTATGGTTTTTCCCAAGGCATTTCTTTTCAAATTGATATATATATTTGTAATTTCAATCACATTTAGCGGCCTTTTATCGCCGAACAATCCGCCCATGAATTTTTTGCTTTCGACAAAGCTGGTTTCTTTTACCGGGATGACATGGGGAGATCTCATATACAAGCCTTTATCCACCAGCATTTGTTTTAATTTTGTTTCATACTCATTAACCTCCAACAAACAAGTGTTAAAGTATTCCACAATATCAGAACGCACCGAGAGTGTTTTTGACAGCGCATAAAAGTTTACTGCAAACATGGCCATATTATAAATGAAGTGCAGAGAAAAATTCTCTGAAAATAATTTTGGAGCAGTCAAGTGAACATCTTCTTTAACTTTGAATCCATAAGGCACAGATAGCCCTTCATTTTCAAAAAAGCTTGTCAGCTTTTGTATATGTTTTTCAGTTAATTGAAGACCTTCCTGAAGCATGGACTGTAGTTTCTGGTCTTCCACTGTATTTGAAAAATACGAGAAAATACAGTGACACATGCTGCTGTTCAAATATCCCGTCCATAACTGCGCTATTTCAGCAGCAGTTAATGCATTGTTCTGACTATCATTCATGACTACATGTCCCTCCTTTTTCTTTTAGCATTTCCAAAAGCTGAAAGAAAAACAACTGTGATGGAGAGAAAGTGAAAAATTTGAGTGAAAGCCGATATCGCGGCAGTTGATCGAGCATTACATAGACTTGTCAGCTCACATTTTGATGCCGGGCTTCCATAAAGTAATTTTCTTCTCCATCCGCAAAGTTAAAAACCCGGCCTGAGGGCATATCTACAATTTCTCCAACCGTAATGCCTTTGTTTGAAAAGTCGCTATAAAGTCTTTCAAGATCTTCAGTAAAAAACATTAATGAAGGGGTGCCCAGACTTAATCCCGGCGACAACTTCGCTACCCATTTCTTATTGTCCAGAATAATACTCGTCTCCGCCTCCTTTGATGGAGACACTTCGATCCATCTCATCCCCTGGCCATTATCTTCTTCGGCCAATACATGAAATCCGGCTTTTTCAGTCCAAAAATTCACTGCTTCATCCTGATTGTTAACGTATAGCATAATTTGTCCGACTTGTTTAATCATGTTCTTCCACTCATTTCATTATCTTATATTAAATAATTCTGAAAATTAATTCAATTAAAAAAGAGCCCTGCCCAAGGACAAAGCTCTCTTCCCTTAATAATAGTAATATGGCGGATACGGATATGGCGGGTATGGATAATAAGGATATCCAAAGCCGGGTCCTGGTGCCAGCAATGCTCCTGTCGCAAGCCCTCCTAAAAATCCAAGCCCCAGACCAAAGCCTGGTCCTCCAAACCCGAATCCCGGCCGGCCAAAACCAAAGCCGGGTCTTCTTCCAATTCCAAAGCCGGGTCGAACTCGATGGTCAGTGAAATACATGCCATTGTGCGGAACAAACTCCTGTGTCACCGGCATGTGCTGGTATTGATAATCCAAACGGAACTCCTCCTCTGTATTTGTCTACAGTAAAGGATATGCGTCAGTTGCCTATGGGGTATGGGCCCCTGCCCTTAATCCGAAAACAATCTTCATTTAATAGATAAGTAACCACACCTCTATTATGATTCTGCCATATCATATAAATTAATTGATATAAAAAAGAGGGATACTAGTGAGTAGAAGAAAACAGATTCCTTGCCTTTTTCCCGGATACCGATGGTGCGGTCCCGGATGCAGCGGGCCAGGCGCCCCAATCAATGGAGTGGATGATTGCTGCAGAGCACACGATAAATGCTGGGCAAGCGGAAGATCCAAATGCAGCTGTGACCGGGAATTTCTCAGATGCCTGAAGCCAAAAACAAACATGCATGGCGAAGAAGGAACCATTGCGGCGATCATTTATATTTACATGAAGATTCAAACTGATTTTACCTGCTGCAGGTTTCGGAGAAGAAGACTGTACTAAAAAGCGGCGCCAGCCGCTTTTTTTATTCACAGCTCTATTGCTTAATAAAATGACTTCGATCAAACTCAGGATGTGTTATCTGAATTATTTTATTAATATGATCCATTTTCTTCCTCCTTTCTTTACCAAACTGCTAAAGGAACATAGAATAATCTAAATACACTTCAGTAAAATAATGTATATATCAAATTGCAGAAGTGGAGATCACTCTATGAGCATAATTTTAGCCCTGTTGGCCGCATTATTTGCATCCTTCACCGCCATCCTTGCGAAAATTGGCATTGAAAAGGTTGATTCCAATCTGGCTACCGCAGTACGGACGATTGTGGTAGTCATCATGGCCTATTTTATGGTCCTTATCACTGGCGAAACGGAAAGCATCTTGACTATTTCGGTAAAATCTTACATATTTCTCATTCTATCAGGCCTGACAACCGGCTTATCATGGATCTGCTTTTTTAAAGCCATCCAGATCGGAGATGTATCGAAAGTAGTTCCCATCGATAAGTCCAGCGTCGTCTTAACGATCCTCTTATCATTTATTATTCTCAGGGAACCCGCTACCGCTTTGGTTGTTTCAGGCGGAATCGTTATTTCCATTGGAACCTTTGTCTTAATTGGCCGAGACAGGAAAAAGGCCCGCAAAAAGAAAGTATTTAATACAAAGTCATATATTTTTCTGGCAGTCCTGTCCGCTGTATTTGCTGCAGCCACCAATATTCTAGCGAAAATCGGAATTGAAGACGTCGACTCCAATGTGGCTACCTTTATCCGGACTGTGGTGATCATCATTTTCGCCTGGGGCATCGTATTATTCCAGGGGACTGTTAAGGAGCTTAAAAGCATTTCGAAAAAGTCCTATTTATTTCTTTTCCTCTCTGGAGCCGCAACCGGATTATCCTGGCTGTGCTATTTCGGTGCTCTAGCCATCGGCAAGGTTAGTGTCGTGAACCCCATTGATAAATTCAGTGTGGTGCTGACTATGATTTTAAGTTTCATTATTTTAAAAGAGAAGCCGGCAATGAACACAATTGCAGGCGCCATTTTGATTACAATCGGGACGGCTTTGCTGATATTCTAGGCATTAATTAAAGAAAATTACATAAGAAAGACGGCTTAAATCCTCAATTTGAGCCGTTTCAATGGAGATTGGGCTTCCAGCAGCCCATTTCAGAAACTATATTTATGTGCTAGTATTATTTACTTGCTGATAGACCAAATTTACTTTCGGATAAAATATTTTATTTGCGCAAAGCCCTATTTTACTTGCGGATAAAACTATTTATTTGCGTATAGCCCATCTTAACATTCCTCTATCCAAAAGCCTGCGAAGCAATAGCATATAAGGTATTGTTCCTCTGCGGCATAGCTGCAGAATTTTTCATCATGACTGGAGGAGTGTTTGTTTTAACAAAACCGCTTCGCTCCAGATAGGGCATAAAATCCTTTCTTCCTACTGGAACATCAATTCGCAGCTTCCCTTTATGATGTAAAGCCAATTTTTCTACAATTAAGGCAGCTGTATCTAAATCTGGAGCTGCAATGGGTCCAAGTATTAAATTGACTGGCCCCTGTATGGATAATCCATATCCAATGATCTCTCCATTATTATTTTTAACAACAAGGCATTGTTTGGACTGGCTGATTCGATTGCGGAGAAAAACGCTTCGCTTATCCCCAAAGGCAGCCCCGTCCAAATTAACAAGCTTAGCAAAATCAGACTGATTAAAGTCTTCTATAAAAACTCCATCATGATCCTGTAAATGTACAGGGATGAAATCATCACAAAGAAATTTGCTTATAAAATCCACTGTTTTGAAGCCCATTTTTTCATAAAGGGACTTTCCTTCTTTCGTTGCAATGAGCATTAGCGACATATCCCCATTAATACTTTCAGCACACTTCTGGACTGCTTCCATTGCCAGCCCTAATCCCCTGAATTCTTCATGGACAATAACCATGCCAATCGACGCCAGTTTAGTGTCATAAGGAATTATAGCTGAACTGGATACAATTCTCCCTGCAGCATTCTTATGACCGAAAACTCTCCCGGATTCCAAAAGTGTTCTTACTTCATATTCATCATAATCCCATCCAACCGATGCCGATAAATCTATTAGGCCAGGAATATCATATTGATTTAATTCTGCTATTTTAACTTTCATTCGCTTCTCCCTCTAAATCTTTTGTTTTTTCACCCTAATAAGTATTAAATACCCTTTATACAAAATCCTTCCTGCTTAAAGTTCTAAAGAAGAGCTAAAAAAAAATGGACCCCGAATGCTATTCCTGGAGGGTCCATTTCTTTCGTTATGCGGATTATTTGGCGTTTTGGGGTAAGGCAGCAACCCCTTCTATCTCAACTAATCAGAGAACGAAGCGTTAAGTTTTTCTACACAGTCTCCCGATTCCAGAACCCGACAGACTGCAGCTACTCCAATCAGGAGAAAAAGCACATTGTCGAGCTCGCTCAGAAATATGATGTCTGCATAATCGAGGATGATTATATGGGAGACCTTGATAACAGGAAAAAAGCAGACCCCATGTTTGCCTATGATCCCAGCGGCAGAGTCATTTATACAAAAAGTTTTTCTAAAGTTCTTGCAAAACAACTTGTGGAATATCTCCAAAAGAAGAATGTATTGGTTCAGGATGCAACAGGTATGTACCTCCCTGAATACAGGCATGAAAACCGTATCCGGTTATGTGTGTCACAGGTGGATGACAGGAAAATTCCAGTTGGGGTGAAAAAGATCGGGGAAGGGATTTGTACGTTAGTCAATTCATATATCTGAAAGATGCGTTTAAATATGGACTAACGCCACTTCCAATGATGACATGACACCCGATTAACAATCATATCTATAAGGATGGGGTTCCAATATCCATAAAAGGAGATGGTTCGATTGAATCCTTATTATTATCCATATTATCGGGCAACTGGCTGGGGAGATATATTAACACTGCTGCAGCAAAGCTTATATGCTGAGGAAATGGTTTGTTCCATGAGTTCTGAACTATTTCATATTCCCGAGACCAAAGATTTAAAAGGAAATGCAGAGATGCACAACCACCTGGTTCCGGCTTCGTATCACCGCGTGACCGCTGTTGGATGTGCACATAGACTAGTAAATGGAGAACAGCGGCAATCGATTATCGACACTATGGCGGCTTGCATCGTGAATGCGGAAAATCAGGATAAAAAGGTGCGGGAAGGACTAAAAACGATGGAGGAAAATGCAGGTCCAGAGTATAAGGCGTTTATAAGTTTGATCATCAGATGGCAAGACCAGGCAGAAAATTACCTATCTCAAGCTAAAGAAGCTTTGCGTACGATGGGTGTATCTTTTCCTTCTGCTGGAAGCGGACCGGAGAATGGCGGTTACAATCTTTATTAAGGAATTGGATACCAGTCAGGCAAGTATGACGAAATTTAAAGAGGTTATAGAAAGCTCAGCAGAACTGAGCTTTCTAGGTTTCTACTGTTTAAAAGCAACTCCATTAGCAATACTCCCAACAGCCTTCCTCTTCCCTCTAACCCAAGCAAACACAATAGCCGCAATCAATGTAAATCCTAAGTACCCCATTAATGGATAAACCGTTCCGACCAAAGTGATGAAGCCGATGAAACTTGCGCCAAAAGCGGCAGCTCCGAATAATACAACAAAGACATTGAATTTAGGATTCTCTCTTTTCACGATCCTAGCAGTGAAGGCATACAGCATCCCAACAGCTGTGTTGTAAATCATGCCAAGCAGGACAACAAACATTAACAGTCCAAATGCCGGTGAAATTTCATTTGCAAGTGCAAGGATCGGCATTGGAGATCCCTCCACCACGTCCATTTTGACCAGCATGGCTACATTGATCAGTAAAATTAGCACACCCAGACCAACACCGCCCAAGATTCCGCCCAAGCCAGCCTGCTTTTCATTCTTCGTTGTGCCGCCCATGACAGCAAGCATCGCTGCACCAGCCGCAATATTGTAAGAAACATACAGTAATCCGCCCATAAACCAGTTGGAAGCAGCAGGCGTTTGGCTTTCCGCCAATTTCTGAACTTCCGGGAAATCCAGCCCCATCGTGCTTAGAGCATAGACGCTAATGATAACCACCATGAGGAGCAGAAATGGCGTAACCAGGCTGATAATTGAAATGACTTTTTGGATGTTCAGACATACTGTCAGGATCGTTAACACAGCCATAATAATATTGCCGGCCATGCTTGGGATTCCAAATTGCTCTTCGAAGATCGATCCCGATCCGGCAAGCATGACGACGGCCACCCCAAAAAGGAAGAATGTAATGATAAAATCTACAGCCATTCCAAGATACTTTCCGCAAATATGGTAAATCACATCTTTATGGGAATCTGTCTGCAGACGGCTTCCCAGCTGCGTTAAATTCATGCCAAGAAAAGGAAAGAAAAAAGTCGCCAGCACGCCTCCGGCTATCCCCAGCCAGCCAAAGCCCGTGAAAAACTGCAAAATCTCCTGCCCCGAAGCAAAGCCTGCTCCGACAATGACCCCAATAAAGGCCCCGGCAATCTGAATACTCTTTTTCAAACTGATTCCCCTTTTTAATATTTGAATTTTTCGACAACTTTCTTTAAAAGAGAAAGAGAGAATCCTCTCTCTTTGAGCGTCATTTGTACTTTTTATTTGATTTGAGTGGCACTATTCCCGCCAATGAGGGCTGCATGTCCCTTCTTCTCTCCCAATGCAAATTTCTTTTCAAAAACAGTAAACTCCCTAATAGTTTCATAATTTGGTACATACCCGATGCCGGATTTTTCTGGAACCTTGATCATTCCATTTTCAACAGTTACTTCAGGGTCAATCAGATCCTTCTCCCAATAGCGGGATGATGCGGCAGTGTCCCCTGGCATAACAAAATTGGAAAGTGTGGTTAAGGCAATATTGTGCGCCCTTCCGATGCCGGATTCCAGCATGCCTCCGCACCACACCGGGATGCCGCGTTCCTGGCAGAGGTCATGAATTTTTTTGGATTCTGTCAAGCCCCCGACACGGCCGATTTTGATATTAATAATTTTGCAGCTTCCAAGTTCAATCGCCTTGCGCGCATCCTCATAGGAATGGATGCTTTCATCGAGACAGACCGGTGTTTTAAGTTCTCTCTGAAGGACAGCATGGTCAATAATATCATCAGAAGCCAGCGGCTGCTCGATCATCATTAAATCAAATTCATCCAGCTGTTTTAACAGTTCAATATCATCAAGTGTGTAGGCTGAGTTTGCATCCGCCATAAGCGCGATATCCGGAAAATGCTTTCTCACTTCTCTCATGACCTCAACATCCCAGCCCGGCTTGATTTTCACTTTAATACGCTTATAGCCATCCTCTACATATTCACCAATGAGGTTCAGCAAGTCCTCAACACGATTCTGAATCCCGATGCTGATCCCAACTTCAATCTCATTCGCTGTTCCGCCAAGCGCCGTCGCAAGCGGAATTCCCTTCTGCTTGGCATATAAGTCCCAAACGGCCCCTTCAAATGCCGATTTTGCCATATTGTTTTTCCGTATGTAAGAGAGGGTTTCCGACACTTCATCAGGGTGTTCCATATCTTTGTTTAATAGATTCGGAATGATGAAATCTTCAAGCATATGCCAGTTCGTTTTCAGTGTTTCTTCGTTATACCATGGTGAATGAAAGGCAACTGATTCTCCCCAGCCGCTCACACCATTCTCATCCTTCGCTTCCAGCAAAAGAAATTCTTTATCCTGAAACGTCCCGAAGCTTGTTGTAAATGGAGCTTTCATTCTCATTTTCATATGCCGCAATACGACTTCTGTCACTTTCATATTCATTCCCGCCTTTTCCTGTCAGTTGAGTTTAAGCTCGTTTCTTTGAACCAATACATAGTAGTGTACCGGTCCCTCTGTACCTTTTACAAAACCCGCCATGGCGTACCCTTTTGAAAATAACGCCTGAAAAATCCCTCTCGTTTTGAAGCGCCAGTCCATTGCAAGCTCGAAATTTTGATTTTTAATAGCTTGAAAGTTTGCCGGTATCGGAACAAACACAGGTCCGCCAGAAGCATCCCATTCTGTATTTAATAAAACAGGTAAGTTGTCCTCTGATACTCCCCAGTCAAACGGATTCTCTGCAGAAGCTGCTTCAATACTCAATCGCTCCTCCACATGTGAACTGGTAATCCACCATTCCACCTTTAACCGGTCTGTCGGCAGTCCATGATTCAAATTATCATCCATATCTCCATAGCAATTCTCCACATAAGTGGAACAAACCGCATTCAGTTTATTGAGATTTAAATAGGCATTCCGGCTTTCAAGCGGATCAAACGTCCAGGTGATCAGATCATATCCCATCTCAGCTGCCAGTTCCTTTTGCTCCTGCTTTAATAATGCGCCAAGCCCCTTATCCTGGTGGTCGGGGTGAATGCCCAGCATATGAGAGCATAAATACCCTTTTCCTTTGTTGAAACCGGGAAATCCGTAGCTGAATCCCACCAGTTCTTCTTCTATAAATGCCCCGAGGAGAAGCCCGCCGTTCTGGGCAGCTGTAATGGTTTGATGAACCGGCAGGGGAGCCATGTTCCAGATTGTCTCCTCCAGCTTTTGAATAAGATTCATATCGGATGCTGTCTTTAATACCCGCAAATCAATTGTTACAGCAGCCATCTTCACTCCTCCTTTTCCAAAGTGGCCATTACCGCCCTGGCCAAAATTTCCACTCCTGAGTAAATGGCTTCCCGATTAAACGTCATGTCCGGATGATGAAGCCCCGGCTGTAAATCACAGCCCAATCCTAGCATCGCGGCCTTAATATTCGGCTTTTTGAGGGTATAAAAATGAAAGTCTTCCCCGCCCGAAGTCACAATTGGCTCCCGTAATTGGCCCGCTCCCAGTACATCAATTATGGCCTTCTCCAGAAAATGCTGTGCTTCTTCATCTACTTCAGCTGCTGCCACATTCGCTTTCGTCTCCAGTGTAATTTTGACTCCGTAGAGCTTGGATAAATACTCCGTGATCGTTTCAATTTTTTCAGACAGTGCGTTTATCACTTCATTTGTTTGAGCTCGCAGGTCTAAACTGAAGGAAGCTTTTCCCGGAATGATATTGCCTGAGTCACTGCCGGCATGAAACTTGGTCATCTTAGCCGTATAGGGGACCATGGGATCCAAATGAATATTTTTGATTTCATGAATAAAAGAAGCGCCGATTTCGATGGCATTCTGGCCAAGATGCGGCCGGGCGCCATGGGCATCTTCCCCGATAATTTCCCCGGTCAGAAACCTTGCAGCACCATGGTAAATGGCTGCAGAAGCTTCTCCATCTCTTATTTCCTGGATTGGCCTAAGGTGTACACCGTACAGGTAATCCACGTCATCCAGCACGCCATGCTCAATCATTTTCAGGGCACCAGTGCCTTTTTCTTCAGCCGGCTGGAAGATGAATTTCAGCTTGCCTTTTTTTGGGAAGCCTGCCTTTTGAAGCAGCAGCATGGCTCCAACTCCCATTGTCATGTGGGCATCATGGCCGCAGGAATGATTAGCCTGAAACTTCCCGTCCACTTCCTGCCATAGTGCGTCCATATCCGCTCTCAGGGCGACACATGGACTCCCTCCCCCCACTTCAACAACCAAACCAGTGCAATCCCCAAACAGCTGAACCCGGAATCCCCGGTATTCCAGGAATTTTTGCAAGTACTCGGTGGTCTCAAATTCCCTCCAGCTCACTTCCGGGTTTTCGTGCAAATGATTAAAAACCTGATCCAATGCTGGTTTAATCTCTTCAATAATTGCCTTCAATCCATCTTCCCTCCCGGCTGTATAAAAAAATGTTCACTGTCCAGCTTTTCATATTGTTCTTTTCTTGTTTGAAATCGGTCACAATCTTTAATCGACACACCCGCAATCACCGCATTCAGAAAGGAAAAGAGTGCTGGCGCTGCATCAATCGTCGATTTTTCCGATGAATGGATTTGAAAAAGCAAGTCGGCATGCTCTTTAATAGGCGCGATCGCTGAATCAGTTATGCCAATCACAAATGCTCCCTGTTTTTTCGCCAATTCCGCCAATTTGATCGTATCCTTCATATAACGGTCGAATGAAATAGCAATGAACGTCGCATCTTTATCCATTTCTGTGACCGTCAAAAGCAGATCATCTGTATCCGGCCGGATCAGCTTCGCATTTCCCCTGACTACACCAAGGGTAAAAGAAAGCCAGCTTGCTGCCGCAAAGGAAGACCGCAATCCTGTAACATAGACTTTTTTCGTTTTGATCAAACGTTCCACTAAAACATCGAAATCATCCTGACTTATATTTTCAATCGTTTCCCTTATATGGAGACAATCCTTCTCCATTACACCTGCAAGGAACTCCGGCTTTTCCGCCAGTTCCACCTTGCTCGTAAAATACTGTCCCAGTGTGCTATTCGCCTTCAACAACTGTTCCCTTACCATCTTCTGCAACTCCGAATAGCCGGAAAGCTGAATCGAATAGCAGAATCGGATGACTGTCGTTTCGCTTACCCCGATTCTCTTGCCAATCTCACCTGCTGACTTCACAGCAAAATCCTTAGGGTGATCCAGTAAATACTTAGCGGCCTTCTGCTGCCCTTTGGAGAGGTTATTAAACTCTTTTTCTATGGTTTCTTTTAATATCATTTAGGATCACCTTAAAATATGAAGTTTAAGCTGTATTATTTAAATTTTTGAAGTCTGTGCTTCGTTTTAATTAAACTATCATATATTTCTTCGGAAAACAACAATAATTCTGAAAATTTTATAATTAAAAATGACACCCTTATCGGATGCCAATTTCTTTATGATATACATGATCATTCTATAATTCCCGATTGAACAGCATTCACATCTGCTTCAATCTTAATTTCTATTTCAATATACTGCTCTTTCCATTCCTTCCGATTAAAAAGGGCCGGTAAGGGCATGAGGTGAGCCATCTACAATGTTTTTATTTAGGGGGGGTGGGACAAAGGGACAGGTTCATTGTCCCAATCGGGACGATGAACCTGTCCCCCTGTCCCATTCTTAGAACTGAAATGGATTCCGCTGAAAGCAGCGATGGCGGTGGCAGCGGGATGATGGACCCCAATTGAACATTGAGAATGAGGTTTTGGCCTTCACCGAGCGTAATTTGTATTTTCCTTACATCATACCCCTTTCTGGCGGGAACCAGTATTTTAATTTTGCTGCAAGAGCATAGTCGTTCCTGTAATATATACAAAAGCTGTCAGGCTAACCGGATCTGGCAGCAGGACATTCGTCACTGTTGTGGTTTGCCGGATGGCCTTATGTATCATTAATATTTTTGAAAAAATCAAGATCGAGTATTGCCAGTGAAAAGGTCCGATGATTTCTGGATAATTCATTCATAAATACGGCTAAAGTGTCTTCAAAAAACCTTCTATTATATACTCGGGTTAATTCATCAGCTGAACAAGAGGGGCATTTTCCACTCTTATCGGAGCCTGCTGCTTTAAAGAGCTTTCGAAATGCTCGTACTCATAGCTCATCTCAATTAAATCGAAAAGATAATTTCGCAAAGCCTCCTTATCCCAATCCTCTTTTTCATTCATACCTTCAATATCCAAGGTCAGACTATCGGCCAGCTGATGGAGCCCGGTGAGCTGCAGTGTTCCAGCAGTGCCCTTTATGGAATGCAGGAACCTGTATACCTCTTCTTTTTTTATATTCTCAGACAGATTATTTTCAAACCAGTCTGTGATCTGCGTTTTTATTTTCTCAAATAATAGAACTTTATATTTTTTCAGCTCCATTACCTACACCTCATTTATAAAAGTTGCTAGTCATCAAAAGTACTTTTTCTATCTTTAAATAAGACTACTAAAACATAAAATAACAAAAATCTTCCATATCCTTAGTCTATAGCATTAATAATAGACTATCAAACCTGGATATGTCCTCCTCTTCATTATGAACAGCAAGAATAGCATTGGGTTTTTACATTTTTGGAGCACCTGGAGCGTAGTAATACGGCGGCACCTTCAGCCATCCGCGCTTCCTCATGAGTGTTTTTAAAGTAGCTCCGAACATTGTCCATTCTAAAAAGAATTCAGCCCACATATTGCCTGCATCATTACGGACAGAGAAAAAGGCTGCCAATTGGCAGCCGGAATAATAATCATATAGGAATTATTCATTTTAATGATGGTGATGATGTTCATAGCCATGTTCTTCCGCATACTTACGGAAATTTTCCAGGTCCTGCATTCCTGTTGAAGTGCCATCGAGAGCCTGGTTCATTCGCTCCAGCAGGACGGATCTCAGCTTTGGATGGTAGCCGAAGTATTCAGCAATATCAATGGCAATATGAGGATAAGTTTCTTTAAACTGTTCGGCCATTTTGTTCATTCTTTCCATTAAAATACCGGTAAATAAGAAATAGGGCAGCATGATGATTCGTTTGGCGCCCAGTTTAATGCAGCGGTCCATACCATCTTTGACGGTTGGCATTGTGACCCCCATGAAGGCACATTCAACGGCTGACACATTTAACTTTTCCCACAGCAATCTGCTTATCTTATAAAAATCTGCATTGGCATAGGGATCGCTGCCGCCTCGTCCGATTAATAAAATAGCTGTATCTTCATGCGTTTGATTTACATCAAAACCGGTTTCAGCAAGTCTTGTTTTTAATATTTCAAGAACTTCCTCATGAACTCCTATCGTCTGTCCATAGGTAAACTGAATATCAGGGAAGTGCTCTTTGGCATGTTCAATTTCTGCCGGTATGTGCAGCTTGGAGTGTCCGGCATGCAATAAGATGATAGGAATGACATGGATTTCATCTGCCCCTTTTTCAGCACAAAGCTGAATGCCATCTTCAATATTTGGGGATGCAAATTCCAAGAAGCAGGTTTCTACCAGAAGGGCTGGGTCAATGTCGTTTCTCATTTGATCGATGAATCGGCGGACTTCGTTATTCCCTGCCTCCTTCCTGCTGCCATGCCCGACAAATAAGACAGCTTTTTTCATTGGCCCTTTTCCTTTTTTGTATTTATCAATTCCTTTAATGCGATTTTCATTGCGTTTGCGTTCGCCGTGTTTCATTGAATAGATGATCGACTCTTCTTTCACTGCTTCATGAACGATGCTGCGGGCTGTTTCTTCCTGCTGGACTGAATACCAGGTTCCTTTTGGATAATCAATGACGACGCATTTGTCTTTGCAGCGGCCGTTGCAGCGTGTACGGGATGTGTGAATATGCTCGTCTAACCGGTTTTTCCGGATTTCATCGCGTATTTGCGTTGTGACTTCTTCTGCGCCTGCACTCATGCAGGTGGCGCCGTTGCATATTAGCAGGTGGCGCTGCATTTGTGTTAGGTTCCAGGTTGTCATTAGGTGACCTCCTTCTATTAATTTTGATACTCTTTATTGAAATCTTGTTTAGGCTTAGTATTAAGCCCGTTGCTTTCCGCTGCGGGCACTTGCTTTCCGTGGGGCGTGCGGTGAGCCTCCTCGGCTTCGCCTGTGGGGTCTCACCTGTCCCGCTGCTCCCACTGGAGTCAAGTGCCCTCCGCTCCACTCAACTCAGCGGATATATTTAAATAACCGTTCAAAAGCAACAAATTTCTCATAAACACCCAAATGTTAAAAAGCCTCCGGATAAAAACCCTTGGTCAAAACTTCAAGCGCTTCCCCAACACGAACCCCTTCAGAAGCTGCCGACAGCGGCAGGATGACAAAGCGTTCGTTTTGTACGGCTGGTGTCTGGCTTAAGGCCGGGTCCTTTTTTAGGAATTCTATTTTTTGTTGCGCAGTTGTTGATCCATAATCTATTACTGCTATGACATCAGGCTGGCGTTCTACTGCATCTTCTTTTGAGACGGTGGCCCAGTTTCCTTTTACATCTCCAAAGACATTTCGCCCGCCTGCCATTGTGACAAGTGTATTCATGAAGTTTTGTGTGGCCGTGAACACGTCTGTTTCGCCGCTGTCGTAAACCAGCACATCCAATGGCTCTTTTACTTCGGGCAATTGTGATGTAATGGCTTCAATTTCTTGATTCATTTGGTTAATTAGTTTTTCACCGCGTTCTTCCACCCGGAAAATTTTCGCGATATTGCGGATGTCACTATAGACATCTTCCAGGGTGGGTGCCACTTTAACAGATGAAGATTGTAAGTAGCTGTTAATGCCTAATTCCTTTAGTTCTTCACGTGCTGCAATGTTTTTCTCATTGAATGCACTTTCCCAGCCGCCGTATAGAAAGTCTGCTTCTTCCGAAATGACTTGCTCCTTTGATGGATATTGTTCTGCCAGTACTGGAACTTTGTCGTACGCCTCCTGTAATGGCTCATAAATCTCGTTATCCAAGAATGCAGTGCCAGCCATGGAATCTTCTAAACCAAGTGCCAGCATGATTTCGGTCACATGCTGATTCAATGAAATCGCACGCTTTGGCGCTTCTTTGTATTCATTCACAAAGCCTTCATTTTCAATAACCACTTTCTCCGTTTGCTCCGCTTGATCACTTTTCACCTGTGCTGTATTTGCTTCTTCTGCTGAGCATGCGGCTAATAATAATGCTGCCGCTAAAACCAGGAAAGCCCAAATTCTGCTGCTTTTCATGTTCATAGGTCCCTCAATTCACGTTAATAGTTTGTGTGAAAAAATAGATGAAGTTTTTTGGTAAATGGATTTTTCGAAACACCGGCCTGCATATGGAAGACTTCCTTCAATGTCTCTTCTGTCAGGACTTGCTCAGGTGTTCCCTCCCTATATATAGCTCCATCGTTCATGACCAGCAGCTCATCACAATACCCGGCTGCCAGGTTTAAATCATGCAGGGCTGCCACAATCGTGATCGGCAGATCCTTTACCAAATCCATTAATTGATATTGATGTTCAATATCCAGATGATTGGTCGGTTCATCGAGAATTAATATGTTTGCCTGCTGTGCCAGGGCGCGTGCGAGCATCACCCGTTTCTTCTCGCCGCCGGATAATTGGTTAAACGTGCGGTTTTCCAAGTGAAGCACATTTGCAAGCACCATGCTTTCTTCGGCAATGGCAAAGTCTTCCTGGTTATCAGCTGCAAGCCATTTCTTATATGGCGTCCGCCCCATCATGACCAAATCTTTTACCGTAAAATCGAAGAGTACCGGTGTTTCCTGACTGACAGCAGCTAACTCCTGAGCAAGCTTTTTCTGCGGGAGATCGAGAATATCTTTTTCATATAACGTCACTAAACCGCTCGTTTGTTTTAAATGACGGTAAATGATTTTTAGCATCGTCGATTTTCCGCTTCCATTCGGTCCAATGATCCCAACGAACTTTCCCTGTTTTACGGAAAACGTGATATTATTTAAGATTTGCTTGTCCGTCACTGAAAAGGACATATTTTTGACCTGGAGCATCCTTATTCACCGTCCCCAAAAGAATAACGCTTTCTCCTAAGCATCCAGATAAAAAATGGGCTTCCGCAAATAGCGGTAATAATCCCGATTGGCATTTCTTCAGGCGCCAGCACCATACGTGCCGCCATATCCGCCCAAACTAAGAAAATGGCACCGATCAGGGCGCTTATCGGGAGAACCAGTTTGTAATTAGAACCCGCCAGCATCCGCACGATGTGAGGAATAATCAGCCCGACGAAGCCAATGCTTCCGCTGACCGCGACGACCACACCGGTCAGAAGGGATACAAAGAGAATGATAAACATTCGAAACCGGTCCAGATTCACGCCAAGTGTCGCGGCCGTTTCCTCACCAAGCAATAAAGCATTAAGCTGCCGATAATTCATGAGCAGCAGTATAAAAACAAGCAGCAGTGAAAAAAATGGGATGCCAAGATTGGACCATTTCGCGCCCGCCAGACTGCCGAGCATCCAATGCATGACCGCTTGAATGCCGCCCTGGTGCTTTGACATCATCAGCATAAAATTGGTAATGGCGGATAACACCATCGAAACCGCAATCCCCGCCAAAAGCAGACGAATGACCGACATGCGCCCATTGACGCGTGCTAAAAAAAACACGGTCATGACCGCAAAAATGGCCCCTAAAAATGCGGCAAGGGATATGGCATACTCCCCCAGAACACTGAATGCACCGAGTAAAATGACAGATGCCGCTCCGACAGATGCACCTGAAGATACACCCAAAATGTAGGGATCTGCGATTGAATTCTTTACTAAAGCCTGAATGGCTGCCCCGCAAATGGCCAGTGCGGCACCTACTATGGCAGCAAGTACAATACGGGGGAATCGTATATTCCAAATAATAACCGTCTGTGCCTTAGAAGCCTCTGTTTCTATGAATATACCCAGCTTGGAGAATAGCACTTCCCAAATAAGGCGCGGGGTAATGTCCACAGATCCAACCATCACGGCAAAAGTCATGGAAGCAAGCAGCCCCGCGGCCAGTGCAGCCATCAGTAATGTAAACCGAGCCCTGCTCATATATGCTTCACAGGCTCCCAGCTGATAATTGCCGCATGGAAAGGATAACGGTATACAAACTGGCCGTCCTCTCTGGAAATAAATCGTTCCAATGAGGCACCCACATGTGTTTGTTCAAACCGGGGAGATAAGATTTTCTTGCTCCCGGCATCAATTAACTGCTGCCATGTATCATAACGATGCTCCCGTTCAAGCTTTATCATTTCACAATCTGCATAAATGCCTAACTGGTACAGCATGTTGACGATCATGATATAATCCCGGCGCGGGTATTTAATGTCATAGCCAAACTGCTCATCCAATAGGACGTAATGCGGCTGAATAGGTCCGGTCGTTAAGCCGATAATGGCACGCTTTTTTGCCAGCCTGTTCATTTTCTTCAGCGTTTCATTCATTTCATACATTCGATAAAAGCAGTTCACCCCCACCACGACATCATGCGGCTCCAATTGTGCTTCTTCCCATTTACTGTGGACAAACTGGATAGGAGCCTCCTCTTCAAAGTACTGCTTTAAATAAGCGAGCACACTCTTTGAACCATCCACCAGCGTTAACCTTTTGACATCCCGGCTGAGCGGAAAGGTATAGTTGCCCCATCCCGGACCGAATTCAATACAGCTTGAGTCTTCCGGGATATGCTTCTTCATTTTTTCGTAGATCCTTTTGGCATACTCATCTGTCTGCTTGTATTTCTTTTTCTTCATGGACTGCATCCAAAAGGCTTCCTCCAGCTCATCATCAACCATTCGCTCCGGCATCCTGCCATGCCAATCCAGCATGCCTTCCTTCCAGAGCTTCTCAAAATCGTATTGCAAAAGGGATTCTTTTATCATTGAAATTCTCCTCAATTTCCAAAACCTAACTAGATACAGGGTCTTAAATACTCGGGAGGAGCTGCTTAAAACTCCAGCCCCTTCATGGCTTTAACTTCCTGTTCGGCATAATAATGTTTGGTGGCATTGATGGTAGACACTAAATCAGCCAATTCGAGAATGGCTGGATGTGCAGAACGCCCTGTGATCACTAAATGCATCGATTCAGGACGGGTTTGAATGGCCTCCAGCACCTCAGATAATGGCAGCACATCGTCAATGGGAAAACGTGTAATGGCCAGGGCATTATTCAGTTCGTCAAGCACTAACACATCTGTTTTTTCATTTTTCAATTCTTCTTTTACTGTCTGCCAGGCGGTCGCAAGTGCTTCACGGTGCTCCTTCGGTGTTTTCGTCCATGTAAACCCGATTCCCAGCTGCACAGTTTCAACACCCAGTTTCCTGAGGGCCAGCTGTTCACCATATGTACGTTCCGGTGATTTAATAAATTGAAAGTATTTCACCTTCATGCCCCGGCCGATTGCCCTTAATGTTACACCAAGCGAGGCGGTTGTTTTTCCTTTTCCATCTCCTGTATAAACCAGCAGCATACCATTTTGTGGCATAAACCATTCCTCCTTACAGCCAAGTTGTCTTTTCAGCAAATGGGGTACGCTTTTTTTCGGCAGCAATTTCTTCTGCCGGATAGCCGATGCATAGCGTCCCCACTAATTGCTCCTGCTCAGATGCACCAATAAAATCATGCAGTGCTGTATCATGCACCAAGCCAACGCCTCTTGTACGCCATACCATCCCTAATCCCAGCTGTTCGGCCATCAGCCACATCGACATGATTGCACTGCTTACAGCAAAGACATTATCTTTTGTCGCCCCTTCATCTCCTTCCACAATGGCGGATGTCACAACAATGATCAGTGGTGTTTTCGTGATGGCTTCCATGGAGCTTTTCACTAAATGCGGCTTCGCCGGAAAGCGTTTTTGCAGGTAATCAAGTGCAATCTGCTCGTAGCTTTTTAAACTTTCTCCCTGCAATACATAGAAATGCCACGGCTCACGCATGCGGTCATTTGGTGCATATGTGGCTGCTGTCAATAATGTTTCGATTTTATCCCGTTCTACTTCGCGCGATTCAAAGTTTCGAATCGCACGCCGTTTTTTCAAGGCTTCTAACATAATTCATGCTCCTTTTCTATAAACCAGGCAATTTGATTCCTTATTCCAACCACATCTCCAACCAAAATCATCGATGGATTCGAGATGCCATGAACCTGGATATCCTCTGTAATCGTTTCGAGTGTCCCTATAATCGTCCGCTGCCTGGCAGTTGTGCCCCATTCAATCACAGCAGCAGGGGTTGTTCCGCTTTTGCCATTGGCTATTAAGCTTTTCGTAATGTGAGCAATGTTGCCAATGCTCATATAAAAAGCGACCGTGTCAATTTGAGCAAGAGCAGACCACTTTAAATAGTCCTGCTCCTTTTCAGCGCGGCCATGGCCTGTCACAATGGCAAAGCTTGCCGCGTGATCACGGTGTGTCACAGGAATGCCTGCATAAGCAGGCGCAGCAATCCCGGCGGTTATTCCAGGTACAATTTCAAAGGGAATACCTGCTTCCCGCAAAATGGCTGCTTCTTCTGCGCCGCGTCCAAATACAAAAGGGTCACCGCCCTTTAAGCGCAGCACCTGCCTGCCAAGGTTCGCCTGTTGTACCAGGACCTGATGGATTTCATCCTGAATCAATCCATGCCTGCCCGGCTCTTTTCCGCAGTAAATCAGCTCTGCATCTGCTTTTGCATGTGTTAATAACTCACTATTCACCAGACGGTCATATAAAATGACATCAGCCTGCTGAATGCACTCCAATCCGCGGATTGTCAGCAGTTTGGGGTCACCAGGGCCAGCTCCAACAATATAGACAAATCCTCTCATTGCCTTTCTCCTAAACGCTTAAGCAGCCAGTCTTCACATTTTTGCTTATCCCCTTGCTCCATCCATTCCAAAAGCTGTGGATCCAAAAGCTCTGCCAACAGCTGCTTTTTCTCATTCCCGGTAAACTTCTCCAAGATTCGCTGACGGGCTTCCTTCAAAAAAGATACATACTGGGCGTAATGCTCTCCATATTGCTCTTCTAATTCTCCCTTCACTTTGCGGGTCAGACCCGGGCTCCCGCCAGATGTCGATACGGTCAAAACGAATTCACCGCGGCGGACAACTGCGGGATTAATGAAATCCACCCTCCCCTTTGCATCTGCCCGGCTGAGCAGCTGCCAATGCTGTGCGGCTTCTTCCACTGCATTGTTTACTTCTTCGTCGTTTGTGACAGCGAATATAAGGGCCGCGTCATCTAAATCAGCCGGTTCGAAGGATTTTTCTTTCCATGTCAGAAGGCCTTCATGGATATACTGCTGCAATTTTTCAGTAACCACCGGGCTGATCACAGTTACTTGGGCTTTTGTCGGCAACAGAGCTTCAGCCTTCTGGCGTGCCACATGTCCGCCACCGACAATGACCACCTTCTTATAATCAAGATTCATTAATAACGGGAAATAATTCATGTTTTGCCTCCAAACAAGCTGCCAGCCAATTTTTTACAAGCTGTGGATTCGATGCAAAATGAAAGTGTGTATAGCCGGCTGCAAGATTATCAGTTAAATAGCCTTCCTTCTGAGACCGGAAGCGGCCCTTGCAAAAGTAAGCCGGTGATGAGTGCTCTCCTTCATATGCCGAGTAATGGAATTCATGCCCTTTTGCCTGCTCTCCTTCATTCACTAGGAAGTTGCCAGTAACACCTGTGATTTCCCGATACCCGAGTGCAGCCAATTTATCCTGCATCCTGACCCGGCCCGGAATCACACCGATCATCGGGAATGCCTGTCCTTTTCGATCCACAATTTCTTCTGTTAAATACATAAATCCGCCGCATTCTGCCAATGTCGGCAGACCCTTCTCCAGCGCCGCCTTGATGGAAAGTTTTGATGCTTCATTTTTTGCCAATGCTGCAGCAAACTCTTCCGGGAAGCCGCCGCCGATATAAAGCCCCTGTGCTCTTTCAGGAACTTCCTCGTTGTCGAGCGGTGAGAAGAAATGCAATGCGGCACCATGGGCTCGCAGCAATTCTAAGTTTTCTTCATAGTAAAAATTAAAGGCCGCATCTCTGGCAACCGCAATATGTACTTCCTTTCTTTCCGGCTGTGCATCGAATATCGAAGAGGAAACCTCCAGGACATGGGCTTTCGTTAGTTCCAGAAGCTGATCAATATCGACTGTTTCTTCAATCGCTTCTGCCAGACTTTCAAAATAGAATTCTAAATCACCGCGTTCAATGGCCGGCACCAGCCCCAAATGACGGCTTGGCATCTCGGCTACAGCTCCTTTTGGGAGATAGCCTATGACAGGAATTCCGCATTCTTGTTCAATCGCTGATTTGACAATGTCAAAATGGCTTTTGCTTCCTAATTGATTGGCAAGGACACCAACGATATGGGAGCTTTCATCAAGCATTTGAAAACCTTTGACAATCGCAGCCGCACTTCTTGCCATACTTGCCGCATTGACAATTAAAATGACGGGACTGTTTGTAATCCCGCTAATATGAGCAGCAGAACCTTCATTGGACAATGGGGATTTGCCGTCATAAAAGCCCATCACTCCCTCAATAACTGATACATCAGTATCGCAGCTTGCTCTTGCGACAATAGCACGCACGGTATCATGGGACATCATGAAACTATCAATATTTCGGGAAGGGCGTTTGGTGACAGCAGTATGATACGCCGGGTCAATGTAATCCGGGCCGCACTTAAAGCCCTGCACGGTTAACCCCCGCTTCATCAGTGCACGCATAATGCCGATCGTGAAGGTTGTTTTTCCTACACCGCTTCCAGTTCCGGCCAGAACAAATCGATTCATCCTCTTCCCTCCTCAAAATTGATGCGTGCAATGCTGATGGTCACATTGCCGCTCTTCTTTTTCGCCAGCAGCAATTCCTTCGCCTTTGCATATCTCATGGCCGCCGGCTCGCTGACCCCATACGCGCCGGTATATTTAAAGACAGTGTCCGACGGATTCTGCATAGGAATCTCATTCAGCTCTTCAGGTGTGTATGTAACAAACGGCCAGTTATTTTTAGCTGTTACTTCCAGCAGGGCTGCCTCGTCTTTTTTCAGATTAATAGATGCAATCGCTTTGACACTTTTTTTGCTCAAACCTTGCTCTGCCAATGTCTCATCGATTACTCTTTCAATCTCTGCCATTGACGTGCCTCGATTGCACCCAATCCCAAGAACAATTGATTTTGGACGGTACAGGACGCCATTCTCAAGCAGCCCCTCTTCATGAGGTACTAGAATGCGATCTGTAATAAGGAGTGCCGCTTGAGGCTTCGCCTTGATGGCTTCCTCTATAGATTGATAGATTTTTAGATTGTCCGGCAGTTCCCGGTCGTACATCCACCAATTCTTTTCACCTGTTTCCTGCACGATTGCCACATGCTCTTCATTGACAACCGATGCACTGACAGGTGTTAATTTTTCGTCACTATCCCACATCCACCCGAATTGGGCGCCAAATAAATCGACGGGAATCGTTTTTTGAACATCTGATGCGGTGGTCACAACGGGCGACGCCCCAATCGCATGGGCAAATTCATGGGTTAATGCATTAGCACCGCCAATATGGCCGGATAAAACGCTGATAACAAACTGGCCTTTATCATCAACCACCAGCACGGCAGGATCCTTCTTTTTATCGATCAACAGCGGGGCAATCATGCGGACGACAGCACCGAGGGAAATGATGCAGATAATCCCTTTATACTGCTGGAACAATGCAGGCAATAATAGGCGGACCGTGCCATCAAATAACTGAATTTGCCGCGCTTCTTCATCGCCATGTTCGAATTTTTTCATATAATACAGGTCTGCATACGGGAATGTTTCCGCATAGCTTCTTGCATGCGCCACTCCATGCTTTGTAATGGCAACAAGAGCATAGGGTTTGCGCTTATCAATTACCGGGATTTCACCTTCGCGCAAACTAATCATTCGCCGTCACACCTTTGCGGAAGCCATGTGTGAATGTTTTGTCATATAGCTTCGAGCGGTATTCTTTTTCATGGATATGCGGGTCCAATGCCCAGCCTGCCAGAATCATCGCATGCTTGCGGATTCCGTTGACACGCATCGCTTCGTCCAGCTCAGACAGTGTGGTGCGGACAATTTTCTGATCCGGCCAAGAAGCACGCTGCACAACCGCAACGGGTGTATTGTCTTCCCATCCGGCTGCCTGCAGTTCCTTTGTGATTTTCTTTGTTAAGGTCGCACTCAGAAACATCGCGATTGTACAATGATGGCTGGCTAATGCCTGTAATTTTTCACGCTCCGGCACTGGTGTCCGCCCTTCAGCCCTTGTTAAAATAAGCGTTTGTGTTAAATCCGGAATCGTCAGCTCTGCCCCGACTGCTGCTGCTGAGGCAAAAACAGAACTCACCCCCGGCACAACTTCACAGCCTATATCGTGCTGTTTCAATAGTGCCACTTGCTCCATCGTTGCCCCGTACATCGACGGGTCGCCTGTATGTAGACGTACAACTGTTTTACCAGCATGGACTCGCTCAGCAATGCAATCCACCATTTCTTCAAGATGCATTCCGGCTGTACGGATAATCTCTGCCGACTCCTTGGCTTCCGCCACTAAAGTCTCGCTGACAAGGGAGTCGGTATACATGACAACATCAGCCTTATTTAATAGTTTTAAGCCTTTTACCGTAATTAAATCGGGATCTCCAGGTCCTGCTCCGATAATCCAGATTTTCTTCATTTGCGCACCACCATACATGACAAGTAATTTAACTCTGCACCCCGGAGCTCATGGACATTCCATATGACCTCTTCGTCAGATGTAACCTTTGTTACAACATGTGTTTTGTCCAATAAATCCATTTCCTCCAAAAGATTTAGCATATCGTCCAATACCTTCGCTACTTTAATGAAGACAATCGCATCATGAGTTTCAATCACCCGCCGCATTTCCACCATATTCTCGGTTGCCGGAATCATCGCGACATGGTCATCGCCATCAGCCAGGGGTATTCCCAAGCGATTAACAGAACCATTAAAAGACGAGATGCCAGCTACCGTTTCAATTGGAACATCGGGATGCATCTTCTGCATCAGCTTCATTAAATGGATAAATGTGCTGAACAGCATCGGATCCCCTTCCGTCACAAATGCTACATCTTTTCCCTGAGACAGAAAGCCATAAATCGCTTTTGCGGATTTTGTCCATTCAGCCCTTAATGTCTCTTCGTCTTTTGTCATTGGAAAAACCAAACCAAGCATTTCTTTTTCTCCGGGATTTATATACATGTCTACAATTTGATGGGCGTAGGATTTACTGCCTCTTAATTTTTTTGGATAAGCAATGACCGGGCTTTCCTGCAATTTGCGGAATGCTTTTACCGTGATTAATTCCGGATCTCCCGGCCCGACTCCTAATCCATATAAAGTTCCGATTCTCATTTAGTTCTTTCCTTTCTTTGCAGTCACAATAAAAATGGGATTTAACGGTTGGAAGCGCGTTAAATGCAAAATTGGCTTACTTTTAGAAATCTGTGCCTGCAATACGGATACTTCGCAGCCCAGATTTTTCAAATGCTGCATCGCTTCTGCGAGATTTTCGATCGTGGCAATATTCATAACGAGCCGGCCATTTGGCTGCAGCCGTGAAAGGCATATCTGCAATAAAAGCTCCATATTCCCGCCATTTCCGCCAATAAAAATAGCATTAGGATCAGGAAATTCATCCAGCCTCTCAGGTGCCTTTCCAAGGACGGCCGTGAAATCTGTCCGATGTTTTAATTGATTTTCCAGACAGTTTCCCAAATCACCCTCATTCTTTTCAATCGCATACACCGCACCTTCCCGGGCTATTTTCGCTGCTTCAATCGCAACGGAGCCTGTGCAGGTTCCAATATCCCAGACGATGCTGTTTTCCTTTAGCTCTAACTCCTGCAGACAGAGAGTCCTGATCTCCTTTTTCGTAATCAGGCCTTTATCCGGCTTTCTCTGTACGAACCTGTCATCGGGAATTCCCAGTGAGGCACGCTCCACAGACATACGCTGCTTTAAAATCACCACATTCAATGGAGAAAAGAATGATTGCTGCATTTCGTCCAAGGTGAAAAAGCGGCAGCGTTCATTTTCCCCCTGCAGATTTTCAGCAACAAAGGCATCATACTCCGTCATGCCGAACTCCTTTAAATACGCTGCAATGGCCTGTGGTGTATTCTTTTCATCTGTTAAAATAGCAATCTTTTTCCGCCCGTCAATTCTTTGGGCAAAACCTTTAATAGAACGGCCGTGCAGGCTGACAACATACGCATCCTGCCAGCTCTCCTGCATTTTCGAAAAAGCGAGCTGAACTGAGCTGGTATAAGGATAAATCTCCAATGGAAGCTTTTTTGCCAATACACTGCCAAGCCCATAAAACAGCGGATCACCTGATACCAAAATAACCGTATTGCGTGTTTCCTGCTGCAAATCAGCTGTTAACGCGGACAAGCCGCCCTTGATTACTTTTTTCTCTCCAGTAAATTCCGGGAAAAATTGCAAATGGCGTTCCCCGCCGACCAGGACCTCACATTCATGAATCCAGTCTATGTATGAGGGGAGCAAGCCTGCCGCGCCATTATCCCCGATACCAATCATCTTCATCCAATTTGTCAATATTCTCAGCCTTTCCTAGACAGCTTCCGTTCATGGCATACAGAGTTGTCGATACTTTGACGTTTGCGTTCATATGATTCAGTGCATAATAACAGCAGTTTCGGCAAAGGGCTTCAAAGAATTCTTCGTTTCCCTGCAGGATTTCACCAACCTGTGAAGCCGTATTTGCCTGTAAAATGTCCTGCTGAATTTCCTCGCTGACTTCCACTTTATTGGCCACACCTGCTAAAAACCCGAAACTGACTGGTGCACTTTTCGAGTGCACCATCATAACTCCCTGTGCAACCTTTGAGAATTTCCCCATCATCCCTACAAGAGAGACTTTGGGAATCTTCTTCCTTGCTATATTCTTCAAAGTAAAACCGACAAAGTCGCCCATTTCGATAAAGGCTTCTTCCGGCAAATGCGGATACTGCTTCATGGCAAATTTCTCACTGCGTCCGCCTGTTGTAATGACTAAATGCTCACATCCTGCTTCTTTTGCAACATTGATCGCCTGAGAAATACTCGCCATATAAGCGGAACTGGAAAATGGCACCACCGTTCCCCTTGTTCCTAAAATCGAGATTCCTCCGATAATTCCTAATCGGCCATTCAATGTTTTTTCAGCTATTTCGACACCGTCCGGAACCGAAATGACCACTTCAATGCCCCGATTTACTTTATATTTGTCCATTGCTTCCTGCACGACACCATGGATCATTTTACGCGGCACAGGGTTGATCGCTGCCTGCCCTACCGCTACTGGCAGCCCGGCTTTTGTGACTCTTCCCACACCGATCCCGCCATCTAAATGGATGCCTTCTTTTTTGGCATATGTGACCGTACTTTGAATTCTTGCCTGATGTGTGGCGTCCGGGTCGTCCCCTGCATCCTTGATCGTTTCGCACATGACGCGTCCATCTGACAGATCAAAAGCCGTCACTTTAAAAGTGGCATACTGGCCAACCGGCAGATAAATCGTAACTTCATTGGGCACCTCTCCGGTCACAAGTGCCTGCAGCGCTGCCTTTGTCATGGCTGCGGCACAGGCACCTGTCGTAAAGCCGTGCCGCATTTGGGATGGATCTTTTTTAGTTCGCTGCTTTTGCCCGTTCATCCGCCATAATCGAAATGGCATTCAGCGCAGCGACCGTCACTGTACTGCCACCCTTTCTCCCTGCATTCGTAATAAATGGGATCCCTTCAAGCACAGCCAGCTCGGCTTTAGACTCTGCAGCTGATACAAAGCCGACTGGCATGCCAATAATTAAGTCAGGTTTTGCGAGGCCTTCTTTAATTAAACGAATCAATTCCAGCAGCGCAGTTGGCGCATTGCCGATAGCATAGATGCCCCCTTCATGCAGACTTGTTGCTTTTTGCATGGAAATGATCGCACGAGTTGTTCCCTGAGACTTCGCCTCCTTTGAAACGTCTTCATCCGCGATATAACAATGCAGATCCCCGCCATGCTTTTGGAATCGCTTGCGTCCTGACCCGCTTTCAATCATCTGCACATCTGCCACTACATGACGGCCCGCTAAAATGGATTGAATCCCTGCTTCAATGGCATCTGCTGTAAAAATCATGCTTCTGCCCAGCTCAAAATCTGCCGAAGCATGGATAACGCGCCGAACCACCAGCCACTGCTCATCTGTAAATGGATGCTCGCCCATCTCCTCTTTAATAAGCGCGAAACTGTGATCATAAATTTTATCCGGATCTACCGTTAACGGTACAAATGTGGTATTAAAGTTCATGTTTGCCATGTGTAAAGCCCTCCCAATTTTTGAATCACTTCTTCGAAAGAAGTGCAGAAGTTTTCATAATGAAGTGGCGGCCGCTTAATCAAAATAACAGGAATCCCCAATTCCAGGGCAGCGGTCATTTTTTCATCCACCGAACCCACTTTGCCGCTTTCTTTCGTAATCATCAATGTCACATCGTATTGCTCACAAAGAGCTTTGTTTAATGATTCGGAAAATGGTCCCTGGATCGCAATAATGTCCTTTTGTTTAACGCCAAGCTTATGGCATTTTTCCATGTTTCCTATGTTTGGAAGCATCCTGCATACAAGCCGGATCTCCTCACGCATTAAATACTTTGTGAAGATTTCCAGTGTTTTGCTGCCGGTTGTCAGCATGATTGTCCCTTTATGCGATTGAGCCAATTTTGCTGCTTCCTCATAACTTTCGGCTTCAGTGATGAGCGGTGAGGTAAACTGTTCATTTGGCCTTTCGTAACGTATGTAAGGAATGCTGCATGCTTCAGCTGCTGCCATGGCCGTTTTTGACGCTTCTTCCGCATAGGGGTGACTGGCATCAATCACAGTGGTCATCTCCTGCATCTGAATCAGTTCAATCATGTCATTTTCTGACAGCCGCCCCACTTTAAAAGAAATGCCTTCAGCTTTCAAGCTGTCTGCTGCCGATTCTGTGACAACGGTTGCCAATAAAGGATAACCTTGATTTTTCAATTGAATGGCTAATGCTCTCGCATCACTTGTGCCTGCTAAAAATAAAATCATGAGATCCTCCTAATCCCCGCATGGTGCCGGCTCTACTTCGATCCTGGAGCTCATATCCTGATAAGTAAAATACTGAATTTTTTTCACGCGCTTAAAATATTTAAAAAGCCGTTCATTCGGATGTGCATTTTCTTTGTATTCTTCGATAATCTCCTTTAATAACGGCACCAGCTGATCAGGTTCAATTCCCTCTGCCACCGGCTGGGCAGCATGTGCTGTCCGGCCAACCGGCTTTGCCCCGATAAATAAATCAAACTTCTTCTTGCGGTAAACAATGCCGATATCATCAAATACCGCCCGATAACAGGCCATACCGCAGCCATTAAAGCCAATATGCAGTTCCTTTGGAAGCCTTAAGCCGCCAAGTTCAGCTGCAATTTCCTCTGCATATGGAATGGATTCTGCCTTCTCCCCGTAGCAAAAATCGCAGGCTTTTACATTTAGAACATCACCCGCCGGCATGACTGTCAGATCGTGCTGTTCGAGTTTTTCGACAATGGAATGAGGCCGTACAGTAGGGATTTTGATTAAAAATCGGTGATCCGGTGTATATTCCATGGTGCCTTTCTCGCCAACAGCTTCTGCCAATATGCGCATTTGATCAGCTGTAATAAATTTATTGGCTACACCAGGCGAAACCGCAAATTCAAAAATATCTTCGATTGGCTGCTGCACTAAATGTGTTTGGTCAATCTCCGATTTCGTCACCATTGATAAAGCCTTTAAAGCCATATTCAATGAACTGGATTCTTGTTTTTTGCTTTCAATTTGCTCGTAGCCGGGCACTGCTTCCCCGGTTTCCTGATTTAATGCCCATGGCTCCGCTTCCTTTTTTAAACGCTGATGCGGCTTTAAGCTTTGCTTCTCTTCCCCAAGCGTATACTTGCGCTGGTAGCCTCTCGGCGTAATGATTTTATTGTCATAAAAGAAAGTGGAGGAATTCCCGATCACAACTGTTGTCAGCATGCCTATATCGTGATCAAGCATTTCCGCCAGTGTCGTCAGAATGACATTCTGATTTTCACGGTAAGCACTTTTCACAAGCCCCACTGGTGTATCAGGAGAACGATATTTTAATAGAATCCTTTGTGCCTCGACAATCTGCCGTGTCCGCCGGCCGCTTTTCGGGTTATATAATGCAATGACAAAATCTGCCATTCCTGCTGCTTCAATGCGCTTTTCGATTACCGTCCAGGGTGTTAAATGGTCACTCAGACTGATGGTGCAGGAGTCATGCATGACAGGTGCACCCAGTAAGCTCGCACATGAATTAATCGCAGAGATGCCAGGAACAATTTCCACTTCGATTCCTTCTTCTTCTTTCCAGCCCAATTCGATCAGCACTTCATACACTAGGCCGGCCATGCCGTAAACGCCCGAGTCACCGCTCGAAATCACAGAAACAATTTGGCCGGCTTCCGCTCTTTTCACTGCATCCTGCGCACGGGATACCTCTTCAGTCATCCCTGTGCTGACAATCGAACTTGCTGTTACGTGTGTCTCGATCAGATCTACGTAAGTTTTATAGCCAATAATGCAATCACTCTGCTGCAGCGCATCCACAGCCCGCTTGGTTATATGCTCACGATCGCCCGGACCAAAGCCGACAACAAAGATTTTTCCCTTTTTCATAGGCTTACCTCCAATTAAGAAATGCACATGCGCCATGTCTGCTGCCGTACTGCTCGAGCAGGCGGCCTGCGCCATCTAATTCTCAAAGTTCAATGCTTCTTGCAAAATAAAAAATGCCTGCACTCCTTTTCAAAGGAATACAGGCATATGAAATGACAGTATAAAAATAAGCATACTGAAACCCAAAAACAATTGATCATAATTGTCCCGCCTATACTTCTCCCTCCGAAAAGCAAGTGTCGTTTAAATAAGCAGGTTTCCTGACTTAAGCTTCTTCTTACTCTTACACCTTCCCGATTTCTCAGTGGCATTGTAATTTCATCAGCTCTTACAGTAGCGGGGGCTGCACCAGACTTTCACTGGTTTCCCTTTTACCTCACAAAGTGAGCACTTATTTAAATTGATATATTAATTTTTTACTAATATAACATATAATGACCAAATTTGACATATTATTTTTTTCATAATTTTTTTAATGCTGTGTTAGTAGCTTTGGCATTATAAAATTCATGCCGTTTATACCGGACCATAGAAACCATTCCAAGAATCGGTCCAATCGCTAAAGAGGCAAAGACCCATTCCCAGCCAACTAACCTCTGAATAATAGGAATAAGGTTTATAGAAAATATAGTGATCAGGAAACCAAAACACATTTGAAAAGTCAGGGCTGTTCCTACATACTCAATTTCAGAAACTTCTGAAACCGCAGCAGAAAACTGGGCAGAATCTGCGATGACAGACATTCCCCAAATGATAGAAAGGAAACTTTGTGGATGATGTAACTATGTACCGCCACACTTTTTATTGCCTTGCATTCATAAGTTTTCCAGCACCGGTAATATTAAGAGTAATGCAGAAAATAATGGTGATTTACTTATGACTAAACAGACTTAAGGATGAAGTCCAGCATGAGGTATGGGAAAAATCCTTTTTATTCCAATAAATTCTAATATAGTCAAAAAACAAATGTACGCTTTGGTCTTACTTTAATAAACATCCTATCCCCTTTAGCAAAAAAAGAACACAAGATAAAAAGTTGATGAATAACGCCGGAGTAGGAGCTCAGAGCTCAGTTTTACCACAGCCAGATACCAAATCATGAAACGGAGGTGAACCAGATAAAGGAGCAGCCAATACCAGACAGATTGAAGATATCCCCATTTTTAGTATTTTATTTAATTATGTCCATGCAAATTGGCATTGGGGTTCTTAGCTATCAGAGACATATCGCAAAGGATGCAGGCTATGATGCATGGATTTCCATCCTGTTTGCCGGGGGATGCATACATGTCATCCTTTGGATGATTTATAAAATTGCCGAAACGGTTGATGGAGATTTTCTGACAGCCCATAAGTACCTTCTAGGCAATTTGATAGGCATAGCAATCAGTTCCATTTTCATAGGTTACTTTTTTATGTATGTCTTAGCTATAGCACGAACATTTATCGAAGTCATTCAAGTGTGGATGTTTCCGAATCTGAGCACTTTCTGGTTCTCCTTTGGCTTCATGATACTTTGTACTTATATCATTTTTGGAGGGTTCAGAACGGTAGTCGGTATAGCCTTTTTCGGCCTTGTATTGCCTTCTTATCTCCTTCTCACATTTGGCTGGGCCATTAAATTCTCGAATTTCTATAATCTCCTCCCAATTTGGGATCATTCCGTTAAGGAACTTCTCATCGGCAGCGGCACCGAATTTTTCTGTACCAATTAAAGGAGGGGCAAAATTAGTCGCTATTGATTTAAAAACTAATACAATAAGAAAAGTATATACCTTTACAGAAGATGTTGTCCTGCCAACAACTTATCTGAATGATGTCCGATTTGATTTTCGTGTTGGAAAAGCGGGTTATGCATATATAACGGATTCATCTTCCAAAGGACCAGGAGCTATTATCGTTGTTGATTTAGAAAATGGAAACGCGTTTAGACGGTTGAATGGGGCAAATTCAACTTCACCCGATTCTTATTTTTTACCGAAAGTAGAAGGTGAAATTTTGATGAACCGAAACCAAGATGGTTCAACATCTCCATTTAGATTGGCGTCTGATGGCATAGCGATTTCTCCCGATGGAAAGGTTTTATTTTTTTGTCCACTTACCAGTCGGCATTTGTATTCAATCTCAACAGAAGCTCTAAGAGACAGAACGATACCTGACATGGATTTACTTTATCAGGTGGAGTACCGGGGAGAAAAAGGTGCATCTGATGGAATGATCACTGGGGCAAAAGGAACCATTTATGCCGGAGACTATGAAAACAACAGTATTCGAAAGATATTGCCGAATGGCATAATGGAAACAATCGCTCACGATCCGAGAATTTTATGGCCAGATACTTTTTCAATTGGGCCGGATCAATACTTATATGTCATCGTGAACCAATTACATCGGCAGGCAAGGTTTCATTATGGAAAGGATCTGCGACAGAAACCTTATAGTTTACTTCGTATGAAAATTGATGAATTCCCTGCTCCTACCTTTTCGTAATAAAAAATAGTTGAAATTTTTACATTACGTCAGGAGAGGTTTAATCGGTTATTATGCGTTTGGCGTGCTGCAAATGTAAATAAAGCTTAATGATAATAGGCGAAAAAGACAGATTCTAAATATAGAGTCTTTCTTTTTATTTTAGAAAAAAATAAAATACCCCACTCAAAAATGAGCAGGGCATATAAAACACTTAAACTTAGAAATAATGAATTGGTTTTCTTCATTATAATAGCCTTTTTATAATATTTTTTTCAAGAATTACCTCTACTCTTTGCTTTCCCGCTATTTGTTGTACGGTTCACCGTAGTTATTTAAGAGGCAAAAAAGGCGTTGGTTTTTTAACTGCCAATGCCTTTTTTATTATGTCTCTCAATTTGTGTTGGGTTATATCCCAAAAGTGATAGAAATAGCAACCCTTACTTATTGTATCATAGGACTTTATTATTTTGAATTGCCTGAGCTAGCCGAATACCAATGACCTATATTTGAGTCACAATATATGAATCTATGGAGCTCAATATAGATGTGACGCTTTCTCCGATGGCAGCAGTTCACACCACCAGCATTTTCCTAAACCTGTCAAAAAAACTCACGATAAGCAGTTGATTATTGTCACGTCCATACTGTATGATACATAGTATCAACCATATAGTGTATGACATATAGTATATCAAGCGAGGTGATTGAATGAGCACGCTGCTGAATTCGTTAACAACAGAACTGCGCAGAGGGACATTGACGCTGGCAGTGCTGAGCCAGCTTCGGACACCGCAATACGGATATTCACTGGTTCAGTTATTGGAGGATTCCGGCATTAATATTGATCAGAGCACGTTATATCCATTGCTGCGGCGTCTGGAAAAACAGGAGCTTGTCACGAGCAGCTGGGATCATACGGAGAGCCGGCCGCGCAAGTATTATGTTTTAAGCGAACTGGGTCTGGAGACATTTCTGCAACTGAGAGAAGAATGGATTAAGAATTCCAAACAGCTTTTCGGGCTGTTAAAGGGGGATGAGGAAGATGAATTTAATTGAAGTATATATACAGGAAGTGACCCGGAGACTGCCTGAAAAGAGCCGTGCGGATATCGCACTCGAGCTGCAGTCAACAATCGGGGATATGCTTCCGGATGATTACAATGAGGAAGATGTTAAAGATGTCCTCAGCAAATTGGGCAGTCCCGCAGCCCTGGCGGCAGGATACCGGGATCAGCCGATGCATTTAATCGGGCCGCGCTATTTCGATGTATATGTATCACTGTTAAAAATGATCCTGCCGATAGCCGCAGCGATTTCATTGATTTCGATTGCTGCCGAGTTTATATTTAATTTTAACCGTGACGAAACGATCATCAATGCCATACTCGAATTAATGGGCTACGGAATTTGGAGACTCATTGAAGTGGCCGTCCAGGTGTTTTTCTGGCTGACGATTGTATTCGCCGTTATTGAGAGGATGGATAAAGGAAAAGAGCAGCATCCTTTATCACCAAGCTTAAAACCATGGACTCCGGAGGATTTGAAAAGCATTACGTATATTCCGAAGAAAAGAGCCATTTCCAAGTTTGAGGTGTTCGGAAGCTTAATGTGGACTGCCATTTGGGCAACCCTTTACTTTTATGCCGACCGGCTGATGGGTGTCTATAGGGGCGGAGGTGAAGGACTGGAGTTCAAGATTCCCGCGGTCAACCAGGATGTGCTGCTCGGATACTGGCCGATCGTCGTGGTCATCATTGCGCTCGAAGCGGGACTCGCTCTATACAAACTCATTATTGGCCAATGGACGAAAAGAATGGCCATCTTCAATACCATCCTTGAACTGTTTGCCACCATCATGTTCATCTTCATCCTGCTGAACCCGAATTTGCTCCAGCAGGAATTTGTAATTTACATGACTGATTTATTTTCAATATCAGCTGCCCAATTGAAGAGCTGGCTGCTCAGCAGCATCATCATTATTTTCATCATTTATGCAGGAATCAGTATTTATGATGGAATCCGCAAATCGAGAATCACCTCTTAAACAAAAACAGACACACTGATGGTTCCAGTGTGTCTATTTTTTACAAATTAAAAATAATCCCCATAATCGAGTAAATAATCACCGTCGAAAAAAGAACTGTCATATGGACAAGTGAAAAGATAAACAGGGATTTCGCCCACTTTTCCGGGTCCATCCGCTTGTAGCCGTAGATACTGAGTGCCAGCCAGGCAATCCCGAGGAGCAGGGCTACGAGCATAAGGCCGATGCTTAAGGACCCTAACAGAAAGCTGATCCCAATCAGAATAACTAAGTAAATATTCGTCTGGATATACGTCCTTCTAACACCTTTAACGACAGGCAGCATCGGCACATTCGCCGCTTTATATTCATCATGTTTCCGGATTGCAATCGCATAAAAGTGCGGCATTTGCCAGATGATGGTGATGATGAACAGGCCAAGGATCGCAGGATGCGTGATATCCGGATGGATGGAAGCCCAGCCGATAAGCGGCGGCATCGCACCTGAAATGCTTCCGATCTCCGTGTTATAAATGGTTCTTCGTTTGCTCCACATCGTGTAAGGGACCACATAAAAAAACAGCCCCAAAAATCCAAGCAGCCCCGCTAACGGAGTCGTAAAGGCAAGAGCGAGGATTCCAAACAAAGACATGAAGGCAGCAAGCCACAATACCTGCTTTGGCTTGATTTCCCCTGTAACAGTTGGTCGGCTTTGGGTCCGCTTCATGATCGAATCGATATCACGGTCATATAAATTATTAAACGCCCCTGCTGCCCCCATTACAAGGCTTGAACCTATAAAGGCCAGCAGAATCTCGGGCAGCTTCTCCAGAAGGCCGAAGTCATACGTATATAAGGCCAGTGTTAATCCTGCAAACATCGGGATTAGATTGGATTTAATAATCCCTGTTTTGACTGTCAGTGCGAGGATCTTTGATAAAGGCCGTCCCTGCGACTTCAGGGTTTCTTCCTCTTTCATGATCAATTCTTCCCCTTTTAATTATTCTCTCTTTCTCTATACGCCAAAACTCATTATACACCTATTATAACAGGAGTTGGTACTCAATGATTTCTGAAAAATCCCAATGCTGGTGAACTCTCTGCAAAACGAAAAGAGAACTTTGCCTGCCGCTTAGTCCTCCCTGTTGATTCTAACATTATTTGCATGGTAATGGGGACTTATAATCGTGACATCTTTGTTTCATTTCAATCAGAAAATAATTCCCCCTGGACCTGACCCAATTTCTTCACGTTTTACCTTCTGGATATAGGATTCCTTTTCAAAGGTATGGATGTACCGGTTTAATTTGTAATAGCCGATATCATTAACCGTATAAAAAATGATTACCGGTTTTCCATTTTTATAGAAAAAATGAGGATGTAGGATATCTGGAATTTCCTTCAATTCATCCCACGGGTGAATAAAATTTAAGTAGTCTTCTATTCGCGGATTCCGCTCGTCTATATCTGAACGCATCTCTTCTCTGTAATCATCCGTATAAGGCAAAATCCGATCCTGTCCCCATGAACAGCCATGCCATATCGCCCCAAATTCATAAAGCTCATGCAAAGCAATCGCTGCCTGCAGATAAGATAAAGGTGACCTATCCCCATCAATCGCACCCATAAAGTCATCCAATGCGAACTGAGGCTTAGGAGGACTGAGAAAAAAGTCATCCATTTGGTCGCATAGGTCAGGATCAGGAAGCTCCACTGCAGCTGGAATCGCCCAGACCACTCCATTGCCGTTTCTGCCGCTGTAATATTGATAGCCTCTTAGCTTGTATTCATTTTTGATCTTTAATTGAGAGAATCCATGGATGATATCTTCTGGATTCTCAGCTGAGATGCTCCAGCCGGCTGGAGGTTCGATTCGGCCTGAATCATCAGCAAGATTCACGATGATATTTGGCTTAACGGCTGAGGCGGTGAATATGGTCAGGTTTTTCATTTATGATTATCTCCCTTTGAATTATGTCATCATCTTTCTTCATTAATTGTACGACGCAGCCCTGTTAAATTTTCAGATAGGTGGATCAAAAAATGAAAACACCTGTCCTCTAAGTCCAATGCGTACTTGAGGTCAGGTGCCTGATTTGGAACAAATGGTGAAGATGAAGATTGTACGAAGTGTTTTTCTGGAGGATTACTGATTGTTCAGCTTATAGATCTGCCGGGAGTGCTCTGAAATCTTCTGATCATAATAAGCAAGATCATGTCTTGAAATAGCTGATTCTTTAAGATCCGCAATCTGTTCAATAGCCTGATCTGCTTTCGCATCAATAGCAGACAATTTTTCATTCATTTCATTCATTTTAACATTAGTGGCAGCAACACTTTGAATCAATTGCTGGATAAGATCCTCATGCCGTTTTAAGTCCGCTGTCAGCCTTTTATCCATCGAGCTGACTTTTTGATCCAGAGCGACAAGCCTTTTATCCATCGAGCTGACTTTTTGATCCAGAGCGTCCAGTCTTTTGTCCATGGAATCAACCTTATGATCTAATGATTCAAGCTTGTTCAGGATTAAATTAAGTACTTTTTCCACCTTTTTCACCTCCTTCTCGTATCATTATATCAGGAACTATGTCAAATTAGACAAGAATTTTGGGATCTTAGCTAGTCCGGATAGCAGTCAAAATGTGCGGCTGCCTTAGTATACACCTCTTTAGAAAGTGCCTATCCCCATACTGTTATGCTGGACAGGCACTCTTAAGCCGGCAAAGAAGCTATCTGCTGCTACTCTTTCTTCCTTTCAATGATATAATTCCGCTTCCCTTTTTGAACCGAGTAAGTATCAGTGGTTCTTTCCATAACAAAGCTGAAGGTATTTTCCTTGCGCTTGGATATTTTGGATGCCAGCTTCTCTGTCCGGTCATATTTCATAGAAACCTCTTTTTCAGCAGCATTAAGTCTAAAACAGTGCCCGCCACTCACATAAACGTTTGAGGTATCATGGCCCTCAGGCATGATGGCATCTATATGATGAAGCGCAAACCACACACATTCATCGTGCCCAGGCGAAGTATGAGGAAACCAGTACATGTCCATTCCACCTGGAATTCGTACGGGTGCAGCTCTGCAGGGTCCAAGTATGGTTTTTGAACCGCTAGATGCACCATTCAAATCGAAGCCATAATAATTGATGCTTTCGTCTATAATCTCAGTCGGTTTCATCTTTACCATAAACGTATAATTCCCTTCCAAAACCAAACTGCAGCATTCACCTATTTCGTTAAAATGGGCCCTGATTGATTTCGTTTCAGGAATGATTATGTACTTCTTGATTAGTAATGCATTCATTGTAATTAATACCCTCCCTTAAACTTCACTATTTAAAAAATGCAAATTAAGGAGTATACTAACTTATGAGCTGGTATACTCCATCTCACCGAGACTCTCAGGCTATCGTCCACCAAGACCCGCCTGAGGGTTTTTTTTATGCTGCTACATCATGCTCACCTCCTTTGCGACTCCAGCCAATTGGCGATCACTTCTATATTTCTCTTGCTTTTATCGGGGTAAAAGTATTCTCCTCTTGCCATTCCGTCAAATCTTCTCCACTCCGGGTTCTTGCTGCTCCAATCTACTCCCTTTATGCTATCCATTCGCTCATTCAGACTTCGTTTTTTGGCAGACAGGGATTGATTTTCCCAGTCTTTAATTGCGTATAACGATACAGCCTGAATGAGCGGAAAGCTCGCCAGCATGGTTTCGTGATAGTTTCCGATTCTTTTAGGAGAATCAAAGGTGAAGAGTTTATCAAACCAGGAATTTACGATATCCATATAGGCTTCATCCTCTCCCCTGGCATTCTCCTTCCATTCATCCGATCTGCTTAACAGCTTGCCTGCCAGAAAAGTGGCCACAAGCAAACGCAGCTGGGAGAGTGAGAGAAACTTTTTATTAGCTGGCCGAATAATGGCTCTTTTTTCGGTTTCCACACCTGCTTCGATCAGCTTTGCATTCGATTGAAGAATCCGGTTGGTAATCCCGTTTAAACGGTCTCTGGAATCATAGGCGATTCGCTTGGACAATGCCACCTGTTTCCCTTTTGTATTTAAATCAATAAAAAGCTGGTTTTCCTCATCTATGGAAAGGCCTTCAAGGACCTGAATGGCAATCTCGGTCTTTTCCAGCAGATATTGAAGATGATAAGCATTCCGGATCTCTTCGTCCTTCTCACTTTTCATGCTCATGAAAATTTGATCCTCGAGCTGAAGCAGGGCTTTCAGCCGGTGTGATCCATCTACTATTTTTAATCTGCCTGGAGTTTGTCCATCCAGCATCCCCTCTTCTGCTGCGGCAACCAGCGGCGGCAGATATATTTCTCCCCCTGCAGCATTCGAGAAGATATACTTTTTAATCCGCCTGACCTGAAGCTGATTCGTGTCTCTCAGAATAAGTCTTTCTTCTTTATGCATATTGACCAGTTCGGAAACAGGCAGCGCTATAAATGTCTGCCGCTTAGTAAAAATGTCATGTACAATCACGGCTTCAGCCCTCCCTGTTCGATTTTCTTTTTGAATTCCAATGAGGTCTGCTGGATTTTTCTCGTGGCAGAATGGCCTTTAATTTTGGATGACACCGGGTCAAACAAATGCCGGAACATCGGATCATCGTGCTTCCAGCTGCACTCGAATTTTAAGTGTTTGAGTTCGTGTATAGCTTCTTTGCAGGATAAGTTATGAGTCCTGGTCAGCTGGTTGGCACAATAAGCAAGAGCAATTTGCACACCGGAGTAACCGCTAACAAATTTAAATCTGTTAGCGCTTCTCTTCGGGAAAATCTGCTGCCATACTTGAAAAAATTCGACTGCAATCTCTTCTGCTTCCTTCGGATTGCATCTGTAATATGGGGGACCTTTTTTTACAGTCAAAATACCTTCAAACAAGGCAATGATGCATCTCTTCATGGTGGCTAATGATGTAAGTGCGGAGTTGTGAATGGAAATTCTGGAAAGGCTTTGTTCTATTTCAAAGATTGACTGAAGCTTCGCTGCAACAGTTCTTGTCAGCTCAGTATATGGGTCACGCTGATCATAAAGCATGATCTGCCCGATGTGAGCTTCTCTTCTTTCAGTATTTATGTCTGTGAAAAGCTGTTTCTCCTCAGAGGCTGTCAAATCCAGGAATACCTGCATGGCAACGGGATATTCTTTCAATCTTTCAATATAAGTCTGCAGTTTGATTGCTTCATCCAGCCTGCCTGTTTCTTCCGCTGATTCTTTTCTGGATTTAAGATGGCTTATGGCGGATGAAAAACTCGCGCTTCTGTGCTGTCCATCAATGATGTAAAGCTTGCTTCCGGGAGTCAGTTCCCATCCATCCTCCGTTTGGCGAATCGCGCCTCTGGCCGAAAACACAAATGGGGAAAAGTAAAAATCCCTGCCTTCTTCAAGCGATTGGATGATAAACTCTCTAATCTCCACCCGCCTTTTTGGATCCAGCTTTCTCTGAACTTCCTCATCCACTTCAAAAACAGCTTCCAAAGTCGCATACCGCAGCTGAGTAGCCAGTACTTTTTTACCGAATTGATTGTAAGCTGATCCCATAATTCTGGTTAATACGCCAATATCTGTCATATTTCTCACCCCGAGATTTATTATAGGCATGTTGTCTGATTATTGTAAATTCATTTTTCACCATCACACTCGCTCCGTTCTTTCTAAGGCCTGATTTTAATAAGTCAGCCTGCTTTCATACTATTGACGGAAGCGGAAAGACAAGATAAAATATGCAGCTAAATTTTCGAACCTAGCGTGAGACTTTTATTTGTGATTTATGTCACAAACACCTTCTTGAAACACTCTTTTCAACCTTTCTAAAAAAAACAGATATAAAAGAAAACAAATTTTCCTCTAATTTCGAACATTTTGTGACAGCATGAATGGATGTTTCCTTCTGCTTAGAAATGCACTTTCATAATCAAAAAAGCATAATCTCCTCATACGGAAATTATGCTTCATTGCATCTTCTTTTAATATCAACATGGGGTGTCATCTTTCCTGTTCTTTTATAAGAGCCAGCACCTTTTCCTTAACAGGCAGTGCCGGTATAGCCCCCTTGCCTGCAGCGGTTAAGGCCCCGCTTGCATTAGCAAACAGCAAAATGTCTGCATGCTTTTCTCTTAATACGCTTAACACATTTTCAGGGTTTGCTTTAGCTTCCAGAAGCTTGAATAAAAATCCGCCAATAAATGCATCTCCTGCACCAGTAGTATCCTGGACATCTACTGTAAATCCTGAAGATTCCCATTTATCTGCTTGTGTATATAATTCGGCCCCATCAGCTCCCTTTGTATAGACCACAGCCTGAACATCTCCCTTGAAGAGCGAAGCAATCGCTTCAGCCTCATCACTGATTCCGGTGATGAATTCCAGTTCTTCATCCGAAACCTTCAAAATATGAGCATGGGGCAAAAATTCGAGAATGGCAGCCCGGCAATCCTCTGGACTCTCCCATAACGGGAGTCTGACGTTAGGATCAAAGCTGACTAGGCCGCCCTTTTTCTTTATTACTTCCACAGCTCTCTTATGGGCTATTTTCATTGGGCTATCGACCAGGTCAACCGAGCAGAAGTGCAGGATATCCCCTTCACCAAACCACTCTTCCTGCAGCTCCGATTCTTTAAACAGCAAATCTGCAGAGGGTTTCCGGTAGAAAGAAAAATCCCGCTCACCGTTTTCTTTCAGAGAAACAAACGCAAGTCCTGTGTTCGCTTCGCTGGTGCGGAGAATCTTGTCTGTCTCCACCCCAGCGTTTTGAAGCTGTTCAATCAGAAAATCGCCAAATGCATCATAACCGAGCTTTGTAATCATCGATGCATTGTGTCCAAACTTTGCCACAGCCGCAGCAACATTAGCCGGCGCACCGCCCGGGGCCCGCTCAAAAGCAGTGACATCCTTTAATGCAGCCCCCTTCTCGAGCGGGATAAAATCTATTAATACTTCACCTATCGAGTATAATTTCGTCATGTTCTCACCCTTAACGTGTAATGCCTTGCTTTAACTCATGCTTCGTATAAGTGCAGCTGACTTTTTTGTCGCTGAACAATCTGATTCCGTTAGACCCTTTTCCAGGAAAGACTCTTGCCGTGAACACCGCTTCCCCATCATTGATAAAAATCTCAGCAATACTGTGGTCAACAAATACTTGAACTCTTACAGAAGAATCGATTTTCAGTTCTGAGCTCCTTACAAAACCGTATTCCCCGCCAAATGAGGATGCAAATTTTTCCCGGTTCAGACTCACAGCTTGTGAGCTGCGGTCAAACTCAAGCACTAAACCCTCTTTTTCAGAAGCAAAAAGCTCAATCCCAAATACATCAGCATCTAGTGTATCAAAATTAAATTCGAGCTCGTGCTGTCCGATTCCTTCATCAATTATCAGGCTTCCCGACTCAATGGACACGCTGCTCGTTTCCGACTTTACGCGAAGCTGCTTCAGCATATCTGCCGGTCTTTGAGCAAGCTTCCCATCGACAAGACACAGCTCACGCGGAATTGACAGGCAATGCGCCCAGTCTTCCTTATCACTCGGATAATCGATTTCACCCATTCCGGCCCATGAAAATAACAGGCGCTCATTATGTTTGCCGGCAAAAGTTTGCGGAGCGTAAAAATCAAATCCTTTTTCAAGCTCCTGGAAATGCTCAGGCTCAAATGAAAGAGCTTCTATATCCAAATGGCCCACTGCATACATGACATTATACAGATTATGGTAATCACACCCTTCAGGCTTTAACCCTTGAGGTGAGAAAATCAGCACATCTTTGCCGTCGAGCTCGAAATAATCCGGACACTCCAGCATATACACCGAATCAGGAAAAACAATCTGCAGATTCAGCTCCCCTTTAAATGACCAATCAATGGCATTTTCAGATTCATAGACAATGATGGCACCAGTCAGGTTTTCACACTGTGCACCAAGCAGCATATAGTAGCGTCCATTCTTTTCAAACACCTTTGGATCGCGGACATGCCCGGTATAGCCCTGCGGAACCCCTTCAATAATCGGGTTGTTTTTATACTTTTGTATCTTCCCTTCCTGGTCCATGATCGCCAGGCACTGATTCGCCGATCTTTCCTCTGCACTGTATTTGATATTCCCTGTATAATACAAATAGAGGTTTCCGTCCACCTCAAGAGAAGCTCCGGAATAGGCACCATGGGACTCATAATCCTCCACCGGAACCAGTGCAGCCGGGAGACGCTCCCAGTTCACAAGGTCCGCTGATTTTACATGGGCCCAATGCTTCATGCCGTGCATAGCACCGAACGGGTACCACTGATAAAACACGTGGAATTCACCGTTGTAATAGGCAAGCCCATTAGGGTCATTAATTAAACCGTACAGCGGGTGGATATGGTAGGCCGGCTTCCATACGGATTCTGCGGATTTTTCCCGGAGCCTCTCCAGTTCATTCTCTTTTGCGTCATATAACGATCTATACTTCTCTTCTGTATATCTCTCCATACTAAGTCCTCTCCTGTAAAAATAGAGAAGAGAGGAATTTCTCCCTCCAATTCTATTAATCTAAGTTTGGTTTTTTCACTTTAAAGTACACAACCGTCAAAATCGCTCCTACCGCCAGTGCAAGCACATTGGCGATAATATAGTTGATATGTCCGTTTCCTTGTGCCGCCACAATCGCGAAACCAGGCAGTGCAGTCGCACCAAAGCCTAATGCCTTGATTCCTGTCATATATACATACGCTCCTCCGATGGCACCGCCAATACAGCCCATAACGAGCGGAAATCTATATTTCACGTTAACCCCAAACAGTGCAGGCTCAGAGATTCCGAACAATGTCGAACCAAACGCTGAAATGCCAATCTGTTTGGCTTTATCATTTTTCCATAGAGCCAAAGTATACCCAAGCACTGCTCCACCCTGTCCCATTAAAGCAACCGACATCAGCGGCATAATAAAGTTCGATCCTGTGTCAGCAATCAGCTGTGCTTCAACTGCTCCAATGACGTGATGAAGGCCGGTAATAACAATCACCTGCTGGATTCCGGCAAACAGCATGAACCCGACAATCCCTAAGTTATCGACACTCCACATCAGACCCGCGGTAATGCCATCTGATAAGAGACGGCCAAATGGGCCAATAGCCGAGAATAATAGAAAACCAGAAACGACAATCGTTAGAAAAGGCGCAAGGAAAAGCTTAATAATATCCGGAACTTTTCTGCTGAAAAATTGGTCAAGCTTAGCCACAACAAGTCCCATTAACAATGCAATGATAATCCCGCCCTGGAATGCAACAAGTGAAACCTTTAAGCCAAATAAACTGATGACTTCCGGCTCAACCGTTCCGTTTCCAACTAAATATGCGTTTGCAAGATCGGGGTGAAGCATAATCGCACCAAGCACTAACCCTAGAACCGGGTTGCCGCCAAAACGCTTTGTCGCTGAATACACAACAAGCAATGGCAGAATCGTAAAGATCCCGGTTGACATGATACTGATAAAGCGATTAAAGCCAGCAATGGCCGGATACATTTCAACCACCGACTGTTCGCCGAAAATTCCTTCCTGGCTGAGAAGTCCTGTAACCCCCATCAAAAGCGCAGCGGCTAATAAGCCTGGAATGATTTCAACAAACACATCAGATAAAGCCTTGATCCCTTTTTGAAAAGCATTCTGTTTCTGGGCAGATTGCTCTTTTACGTCGCCAAGTGACATTCCTGAAATGCCTGCTTCTTCTGTGAAGACAGCATATACATCATTAACTGTACCTGCCCCAAAGATAATCTGCAGCTGATCTCCAGCTACGAACGAACCTTTCACAAAATCAAGCTCTCCAATGGCCATCGTGTCTGCCAGTGAATTATCTTTCAGAACCAGCCGCAGCCTTGTGGCACAGTGGGCTGCGCCCTGAAGGTTTTCCTTCCCTCCAATTAACTTTAGTAATTCTTGGACTGTAGGCAGGTATTTGGATTTTATGTTTGCCATTTGTCTATTTCCTCCCCTTTATCTAGAAACGGAAACGGAACCGGTTCCATTTCTGTATAAAAAAATAGTCATGTTTGTTTATCGCCTCTTTGGAACCGGTTCCTTTTCAATTCAAAAAACAACCCGCCTCTTAACCCTTATATGGATTCGTCGCGCGGGAACCGGTTCCATTAATTTGATTATAGTACAGTTTTCAGTTTTCAACAACCTATTTTTGAAAACGTTATCAGCTTTTTACACTTTTCACGCTCTCACCTTCAATAAAATCAAAACCGGAGACTTGCAAGTTCGGGACCTCTTCGCCATTAGTCAATTTAATAATCGTTTCGGCAGCCATGACACCTGTCTCTTCATTTTTAAAGCGAATGGTCGTTAGGGCAGGATGAATGACTCCTGAGATATTGTATCCGCCAAACCCAGCGATTGAAAAATCCTTCGGCACTTTTTTCCCCAGTTTCGTGATAGTCTTCATCGCCCCAAACGCAATTGTGTCAGTAGCACAAATAATGGCTGTCAGCGAACTCTCCTCGAGCACTTCCTGTGTAACTCTGGCTGCATCCTGCAAATCAAACTGGGACACAAAGGTTTTAACATCAGAGACTCCAGCAGACTTTAAACCCTCCATTATTCCCTGCTTCCGGCGCTGCCCTACGGCTATATCACTTTCCGCCACTCCGATATATGCCACAGCGCGATGCCCTTTTTGTGCAACATACTGGCCCATTTTAAACCCTGCCTGATAATCGTCATTAATAATGCAAGTGACATGACCGACCTCCTGGGCGACGATTAAAACTGGAATTTGTATGGAGTTAATCGTCTCGATGTGCTTTTCCGTTACCCCTGTCGCAATCAGAATAATGCCATCCACTTTTTGGCGTGACAAGCTGATCAGGCTTTCGATTTCACGGTCAACATGCTTGCTTGTGCTAATGATCAAGGTGGTGTAATCCCGCTTTCTCAGCTCTTCATCAATGGCCATAAGCACCGTCGATGTAACATAAGAATCAAGCGTTGGGGCAATTACTCCAATAAAGTTTGTTTTCTTTGCCTTCAGGCTTTGTGCAAACGAATTAGGTTCATACTTCGTTTCCTCAACCACCTTTCTGATTTTGGCTTTTGTCTGTTCGCTTACATGGCCGCCATTCAAATACCTGGAAACCGTACTCTTGGCAACTCCGGCAAGCTTTGCTATATCTTTGATCGTTGTATTCATGGAATGTTCACCTTTTGGATTTAGAATTGCTTATATTATATATGAATAGTTGAAGTAATTATAGAGAGGTGCGTGTGGGAACTATCGTACAGCTGGTAAGATTAGATTTATTCTACGATATTTCAGCTTTCATTACCAGTCTTACCGGGATCACTGTTACGACTAACTATCTCACCTGCCGCTGTACCTTACCAAAATCTTTTTTACTTGCAAGATGGCTGGTTTTCAAACGGAAAATTATGCTGTAGTGGATGGTTATTTTATAATTCTATGCCTTGCTTAACTATCCTGTCCTGTTGAAGAAGTGAAAATTAACTAAATCTTTATCAAAAAGTCAAGAAAAAGGACAAGATATTGACATTGCAATATTGCTGCACCTAGTAGATTTCTGAAGGATCCTTATACCCGTCTGGCTAATGCAGTGGACGCTCTACCGGGATTCCACGTAAATCTCAGTAGTTTTTTCTAACTAGATCCTGGATGTAATCTGCCCTGCTTTTTAAAAGGCTAGAAAATTGACGTTAGTCTTTTCTAGCCTTTTTATTTATTAACTTATTCTTAATACCATTTTCCCATAAATTTTTTCCAAATACAATTTCGGCTTCAGCTATTTCTTCTAATGGATATATTAATAGTCTTTTTCCCAATTACCTTCACTCTTCATTCTGCTCTGATCTCAGAGGATTTCATTTTGAATAACTTTAATTGAAAGGGAAAAAGACATCATTATCGTCAAGAATTCTTCAATTTGCAGATTTCCGGTAAGTGGTTAAATTCTGTAAATCTTTATACAGAAACATTCTCGGCATATACAGGTTCCCGCCTTAACACTTGACCAGCGGTTACCCCTAAGTACTTCCCTTTTTCTGCAGCCAGCTGTCCGTTAACAATTACATAGTTAATACCTGAGGGCTCTTGTAACGGATCCTCGTAAGTAGCATTGTCACGAATGGTTAGTGGATCAAAAATAACAATATCAGCCGCAAATCCTTCTTTTAATAACCCTCTTTTCTTTAGACGTAACAATTGAGCAGGAGCACCGGTCATTTTACGTATTGCCTGTTCAAGCGTAAGGGCATTATTGTCTCTTACAAAGTGCCCCAATACTCTCGGATACGTACCATATAAGCGAGGATGAGGTTTTCCTCCAAAAATGCCATCAGATCCTACAATTTGTAATGGATGCTGTATTCCACCAGTAATTACTTCTTCATCACCCCAGTGTACAAGCATAGTAATTCCCGCACTTTCTTCAAGAAGAAGTTTGAATGCTGCATCGGCAGGTTCAACATTTAAGAGATTGGCAATTTCCACCATATTCTTTCCTTCAGCCCACCGATTTTTATCCGTTGAGACGGATGTAAGCGTGATATTCTCCCACCCGCAATTCAATACCCAATTTTCATAATCGGAATTATGTTTTAAGTCCTCTTTTATACGGGCTTGTACGCTAGAATCCTTTAGCTTTTCCAACAATTCTGCTGTACCGCCAGAATGCATCCAAGGTGGTAATATAGCATGAAAAACAGTAGACCCTGCTGTATATGGATATTGATCAAATGTTACTTCTATCCCTTCTGACCTCGCTTCATCCATTCTTACTAGAGCCTGTTCATACTTTGATCGATTAATTTTCCCAGCAACCTTAAAGTGGGAAACATGCAGCCGTACCCCCGATTGTCTTGCTACATCAATAACTTCATCTAGCGCCTCTAGTGATTTGTTGCTTTCATTGCGAATATGAACCACAAAGCAACCATCGTACTTCGCTGCACCTTTGCAAATTTCAATTAATTCGTCTTTGCAGGAAAATACATTAGGAGGATAAACCAGGCCTGAAGACAACCCCACAGCTCCCTGTTTCATGCCTTCCTCGACAAGATCCCTCATTTTCTCCATTTCTTCTTTAGTAGCTTGCCGGCCATCAAATCCCATTACCAATGTACGTACAGCTCCATGAGGAACTAGATAAGCTGCATTGCCGGAAATTTTAGATTGATCCAAAAATTCAAGGTACTCTTCAATCGTATTCCATGGCCAATCTCCAATATCGCCGTTTAGCCCCTTTAATTGCTTTTGCCAAAGGGGTTTTGTTTGTTCAGATACAGGCGCTACAGATATCCCGTCCTGCCCAAATAATTCTGTTGTTACCCCTTGCAAAACCTTAATTTTATGAATCTCTGGTTTGGTACATAGAAGGTCCGAGTGTACATGTGTATCGATAAACCCTGGAGTGACAGCCATTTTTTCTGCATCGATAACTCGATTTGCACTTTCATTCTTCAAATCGCCAATTTTACGGATAATACCATCTTTAATCCCAATATCAGATTTTGTCCAAGGATTTTCTGTTCCGTCATAAATACGTCCATTTTTAATGATTAAATCAAACATAATTTTCCTCCTAAAATAATAGATTGATTTTTCTTATATGGATGGAATAAATGCTTACCCTATAGAAGTTTTCTTAATGTGAGGGTTTTCAACTTTTTTGTTTCCCCACATTTTGATGATAATTTGTTCAGATGGCCGAGGAGTTAAACAGCTGACAGCGATCATCAAAATTACGGATAGAGCTGTTGCAGTTACAATGGTTTGCATTCCAAAGGGATTCGGAAAAAGCTCACCAAGAATGATATAGCTGATTAACCCTGTATACATTGAGACAATAGCTCCCCATGCATTAGCTCTTTTCCAATAAAGACCGAATACAATGGGTGCAAAAAAGGTAGCTTCCAGTCCACCTATCGCATAAATTACTAAAAATTGCAGATAGTCTGGTGGTGTTAGAGCAAACAATACCACTCCTAGTCCAATAATCAGGGTAGAGAAATAAGATAACTTAGCTACTTTTCTTTCACTTGCTTTAGGATTGATGTAATTTAAATATATATCTTTTACAACAGAAGCACTCGTCACAAGTAGCATTGAGTTGACCGTTGACATAATAGCTGCTAGCGGAGCAGAAAGTACGAGTCCGGCAACCCATCCCGGCATTATATCTAATATTAATGTCGGCAATGCCATATCTGGTGCTGATAAATCCGGATATAAAACCCTTACAAACGGACCAAGAGTTGCAAAAAATATGGAAAACAACGCCATAATAATTCCACTATAGATTATGGACTTATGCATTGAATCAGTATTTATCAATAAAACCTTCAAATACAGATATGTTCTCGCTAATTTAACAGCTATTTGCTCCATTAAAATAATGTAAAATAAAAAGAAAAAATTGAAAGTATGATAAAATTTATAAAAATTCAGAAATATATTTCGCACAAAAAATCAGGAGGATAAAAAAGATGAAAGACATTGAAAGAATAGAAATAAAAGCATGGAAAGACAAATATCCTTTACTGAATAAGCTCATATCGACAGAAGAGGTTTTTTGGATCAATCCTAATCTGGAAAAGTTTCAAACTGGAATTAAAAAATCTCCCCTTACTCTAGAAGATGTAAAAGATGCAGAGGAAAGGCTGCAACGTTTTGCACCATTTATCTCTAAAGCTTTTCCTGAAACAAAAGAATCCAATGGTATCATAGAATCTCCTTTAGTGAGAATACCTTCAATGAAAAAATCCTTAGAACAGAATTATCAGCAGCCGATTCCAGGAGAATTATTATTAAAATGCGATAGTCACCTTCCTATATCCGGATCTATTAAAGCAAGGGGCGGGATTTATGAAATTCTCAAGCATGCAGAAAAATTAGCGTTTCAACATCAATTGTTAACCATTCAAGATGATTATTCGATTTTAGATAGTGAAAAATTTCGAACATTTTTTTCACAATACTCAGTCGCAGTAGGCTCGACTGGAAACTTAGGACTTAGTATTGGCATCATAAGTGTAAAATTAGGTTTTAATGTTTCTGTTCATATGTCAGCTGATGCAAAACAGTGGAAAAAAGAATTGCTCAGAAGCAAAAATGTCAAAGTTATTGAATATGAAGCTGACTACAGTAAAGCGGTAGAAGAAGGCCGATCCCAGGCATATAGTGACCCAGCATGTTATTTTGTGGATGATGAAAATTCTCAAGACCTATTTTTAGGTTATGCAGTGGCTGCATCTCGATTGAAGCAGCAATTGGAAGAGTCAGGGATCATAATAGATAAAAATCACCCTTTATTTGTTTACCTTCCATGCGGAGTAGGCGGCGGTCCTGGAGGCGTAGCCTTTGGTTTAAAATTATTGTTTCAAGACAATGTTCACTGTTTTTTTGCAGAACCCACCCACTCGCCATGTATGCTGCTCGGCTTAATGACTGGCCTTCATGATAAAATTTCTGTACAAGATATTGGCATTGATAATCTTACAGACGCTGATGGGCTTGCTGTAGGGAGGCCATCGGGATTTGTTGGTAAAACTATAGAGCCGTTTCTAGGTGGAACTTATACTGTCAGCGATGAACTGCTTTATAAGTTATTAAAGGAACTAGCTGATACAGAGGGTATCCAGTTAGAACCTTCAGCACTAGCAGGACTGATTGGACCAAGTAAATTATGCAGTGAAGGTAAAGATTATTTACATATGCACGGTTTAACGGAAGCAATGAATAAGGGTACACATATTTTGTGGGCGACAGGCGGAAGCATGGTTCCTGAAAAAATGATGGCACAATATTATCAAAAAGGGCTGGAATTAGCATCGGGGAAATAGAAGTAGATAACTTGACTATAATATAGGAAAACACCCCTTAGTCTGAAATCAAGCTAAGGGGTTAACTAATTAGTTTTAAAATAAAAAGGTCCTGCTTTACTGTTAATGCATCATCATCCTTTCAAAATAGGCATCACTTTATCAATTGCTTTTTGCAGCTTTTCACTATTTTCACTATACATCTGCCTAGCTTCTTTTACTTCGGTTCCAAGAGCAAACAGCTCTAAGTCTGCTTGGCATTTTTTCAGGGTCGAAAGAATTAGGGCTCTATCCTGAGGTGATGGGACTTGTAATTGATCGTCAAACAGGTCTACTGTTAACTCTCCATAGGAGTTAACTTGTCCCAGAAACACATTTTCGACCGTTACACCAAGCTTATCTAATTCAGTGTATAACCAGGCCCGGCTTCGTCCGATCGTGGCAAGCGGTTCATCCATTATAACACCATCCATAATGACAGTCTGAGGCTCTTTGATTGGAGCAATCGCCAAGTTTAGATCCTTTGGTGTTAATGGCTGATTTTCTTTCTTTAGCATGACGGACAAATCTCCAGTCGGCTCTAATACGGCGAATTCTACATCCGCCACTTGATAAACATCCTTCCTGCGAAGCAGCTCCAGTAACTCATCTGTCGTGTATCTTTCCTTTTTCATGTTATCTTCCATGATTTTTCCGTCTTTTATAAAGATAGTTCCTGTACCTTCTACAAAATCACGAAACTTTTTACTTTTTAAGGAAATTACACCAGAGATAAAGGGTATCGCTGCAAAGATAATAACTCCGATGATCCCGTGAAAAATGCTCCGTTCAAGCCCCATAGCAACCTCAGCACCTATACTCCCAATAGAAATACCAGTGGCATATTCAAAGAAAGATAACTCTGATATTTGTTTCTTTCCTAACCATTTCGTAATAAAGAATAAAATTACAACAAATAAAATTGACCGTACGGCAATATCTAACCATGCAGGCACTGATTAACACCCCCAGCAAAAATAATATCTCTTAAAAACCTTTATACTGAAATTCTTCCCGTTCCATTTCACCTATTCGCTTTTTTAAATCCGTTACTACCTCATGGACACTCATCATGGTTTCATGGAGTGTACGCTTTGATTCAAAGTCTTGAGTCCTAAGTGCTAAGCTGGATAAATCGGCTTCTGCACCTTTAAGGCTGGCAAGAGTCTGCTTTACATTTGATGCAATCGTCATTTAACATCCTCCTTATCCTTTTGGCTTAAAAATAAGGGCTCCCAGCATTCCAAAAATAATGGCAGCTGAAATACCTGAACTCGTTACTTCAAACATTCCCGTGAGTACACCAACTATCCCGTGTTTTTCTGCTTCCTGCATAGCCCCATGCACAAGGGAATTGCCAAAGCTTGTAATAGGTACGGTAGCGCCTGCACCAGCAAAATCAATCAAGGGTTCATATAATCCAAATCCATCTAAAATAGCCCCTGCTACGACAAGAGAACTTAATGTATGTCCGGGTGTCAATTTAAACACATCAAACATAATCTGCCCAATGACACAAATCAAACCGCCTACGGTAAAAGCCCAAAAATAGGTCATATGGATGATTGCCCCCCATATTCAATGGATACTGCATGGGCTATACAAGGGATCGATTCGCTTTGCTGAAAAGAAAGTGGAGATAATAAGGCACCTGTGGCCACGACTAACATTCTTTTAAATTCTCCTTTCTTCATGCGATTTATTAAATGCCCATAAACGACGGTTGCTGAACAACCTGGACCACTTGCACCTGCCAGGACTGGCTGACCCTCCCGATAAATCATAAGACCGCAATCCTGGTATTGCTCTTCACTGATGGAAATTCCATGCTTTTTAAATAAATCAAGGGAAACTTCACGCCCTATTTGGCCAAGATCCCCGGTGACGATTAAATCATAATAAGATGGATCAATGTTTCTTTCCGTTAAATGCGCCTCAATGGTATCTACCGCAGCAGGAGCCATGGCCCCTCCCATATTAAATGGATCTGTTAAGCCCATATCAATTACACGGCCAATTGTTGCAGATGTAACACTTGGTCCTTCACCAGAATCACTTAAAAGGGCCGCGCCAGCACCTGTGACTGTCCATTGGGCAGTAGGAGGCTTTTGTCCGCCATATTCAGTTGGATAACGAAATTGCTTTTCAACTGCTGTATCATGACTGGAGGCTCCAGTCAGTATATATTTAGCTCCATTGGTATTAACGATATAAGCAGCTAATGCAAGCCCCTCCATTGAAGTAGAACAGGCACCAAACAAACCAAAATACGGTGCTCCAATTGTCCGGCTAGCGAAACTGGTTGGCGTTATTTGATTAATTAAATCACCGGCAAAGATAAATTGTACTTGATCCTTTTGGATTCCGCCTTTTTCCATCGCTTTCTGACAAGCTTCTTCAAAAAGGACTTTATGTGCTTTTTCATAGGAATCTTGTCCAAGCCATAAATCAGCATGAAGAGTATCAAAGTCATCCGGTATAGCTCCATTGGCTTCAAAGGGTCCCCCAATAGTTCCAGTCGAAATAATGACGGGCTTTTGTTCGAATATCCATGTACGATGGCCTGCAAGCATTATAAACCACCCCATCTGATTAAAATTGTCTTAATTAAGGCAATGACAAAGGCAGAAAAAACACCGAATAAAATAACCGAACCCGCCAATTTAAATATATTACCGCCTACGCCCAAGACAAATCCTTCGGTTCGATGTTCCATGGCAGGTGATATGACTGCATTGCCAAAACCAGTTACGGGTACCGCTGTCCCAGCTCCCCCAAATTGGGCAATTCGGTCATATACACCAAAACCAGTAAAAAGCATTGTAATAAAAATTAACGTTCCAACAGTCGGGTTGCCGGCCGTTTGCTCTGTAAAATCAAAATAATAAATGTAAAAATCCTGAATAAACTGGCCAATAAGACAGATGAGACCGCCTATTAGAAAGGCTTTTATACAATTTTTCACAACCGGCCTTTTGATTTCGCGCTGTTTTTGCAGTTCCTGGTATTCCTGCTGGACTGGTGAAAGCTGTTTCTTTTGATTATTTGACATGGCTTCATCCCCCACTTTACGTCTGTTCCTTAATAAGACTTTTAAGTTTTTTCAAATCCTTTTTTAAGTTTTTCTTATTCGTTTTGTTTTTTTGCAGTCTTTCTTCAATTTTTTGGAGTTCCCATAACATTTTTTTATCGGACGAAACGACAACCATGTGATTCGGATACATTTTTTCCAAGTCGGATGTTACGGTCTTCTCGATACTTTTTAAGCGAAAACGGTCGAAATTTTCTACCTTTATCGCCGCTAGAAGCTCCTTATCTGTATTCACAGCCCTAACATCCGTAATTTCGTCCTTAGTTATAATCTTTTCTTTAGCGTGGTTAGCGATAGATTGATCGATTGGCTTCCCTGTATGCACTTGCGAAACACTAGACTTTTTATTGTTATTATCCAATTGATTTTCATTACATCCAGAGCTTAGTCCGATAATGATTAGCAATAATATAAGAATTTTAAAATTAGCTATGTTGACTTTCATGAAAATCACCTCATTTTATCCATTCAAAATCGGGAAAAAGGTTGGCCGATATCCAACCAACCTTTTGTATCGTGTTAATGATTATTGTTTGTATTGAGGTTCTTCTTGTTCGATTTGCTGAACACGCGGTGAAATACTGTCCACTAAGGCTTGAGTTTGTTTAGCGGCATCTTGATACAGCTGCTTCGCTTGTTCATTATCTGTACTAAGAGCAAATGTTTCAAAGCTCGCCTGAGCACTTTTTAGTCCTGCCAGAGCTGTTTTAACGTCATTGATGACTGTCATGAATGGCACCTCCTTTGTTTTTTTAGGACCTTTTTAGAATGCTTTAAAAAACGATTTTTATGCTTAAAATTTTCCGGATAAAACCTACTTTGGCTAACCAAGCGAGAATTTATGTCAATTCTTTATTAGGGGTACTTTCCTACGCAAAATCGATACGTTTTGTAAGAGATCCACTTTTCACCCTTATGCATTCTTGATGAGATACTATGTCATAGCGATTTTTGTAAACCAATGCCATTCATTCTTCCTATTCCTCTTGAAAAATAGACAAGGGAGAGAATATAAATTCTCTCCCTTGTCTTGGTCTTAGCTGGCCATTTCTTTTTTCAATTTAAATCCCTGCTTTATCCTAACAAAATTTATTTAGGACTTATGTGTATGCCGTCACTCTCTCGCCAATCTGCGTATAGGATACGCTTTACACTATCATATCCATTGGCAGTTAATTGGTTATCTAACCACTGTTGATCAAAC